>NZ_JBEOVG010000026.1:0-92056 GCF_040295345.1 Actinosynnema sp. NPDC002837 | reverse complement strand
CGGGCAGGCCTGGCGGGAAAAGCGTCCGCCAGGCCTGCCCGGCTTCGACCAGCCTATGGCACCCGAACCCATGTCAAATCGGGCCTGGGTGCGGCGGTTCCGGGTCCGTTGTGGTGCCGTTGTGGGTGGTTGGGAGAGGGGATTGGGGGGTGGTTGGGGTCAGAGGTGGTGGTGGAGGGTGAGGGGGGTGTTGCCGGAGGAGGGGCCGATCAGCAGGGTGAAGGGGCCTGGTTCGGTGGTCCAGCCGGTGGTGGTCCAGTGTTGGTAGGCGCGTTGGGGGATGGGGATGTCCACCTCGACGGCTTCACCCGGGGTTGCGGTGGCGGTGGTCCAGGCGGCCAGTTGGCGGTTGGGGCGGCCGATGGCGCTGTCCGGTCGGGTCACGTAGACCTGCACGACCTCACGGCCGGGGCGGGTGCCGGTGTTGCGGAGGCGGACGCGGAGGCCCGATTCGGTGGTGGCGGCGGCTTCGTAGGCCCAGGTGGTGTAGCCGAGGCCGTGGCCGAACCAGTAGGCGGGGTTGGCCTTGGCGCGGTGCCAGGCGCGGTAGCCGAGGTGGAGGCCCTCGTCGTAGCGCAGGACGCCGTGGTCCGGTCGGACGTTCGAGACGGGCAGGTCCTGCTGGGTGGCGGGCCAGGTGGTCGGTAGTCGGCCGCCCGGCTCGCGGAGGCCGAAGAGCACGTTGGCAAGGCCGTGGCCGGCTTCCTGGCCCGGGAACCAGGTCAGCAGGACGGCGGCGACCTCGTCGCGCCACGGCAACTCGACCGGGCCGCCGGAGTTGACGACGACCACCGTGCGGTCGTTCACCGCGCGCACGGCGCGCACCAGCTCGTCCTGACGGCCGGGCAGGGCGAGTGACGTGCGGTCGAAGCCTTCGCTCTCGATCTCGTCCGTGGTGCCGACGACGACCACCGCGACGTCGCTGGTGCGGGCCAATCCGACCGCACGGGCCAGTTCGTCGTCGGCGCTCAGGCGTGGTGGGTCGGCGGCGAGGACGGTGGCGGTGCCGGTGTGGTCACGCAGCTCGCGGCGTGCGACGAGGTCGACCGTCGTACCTGCTCGGAGGTGCGCGGTGGCTTGTCGGTACGGCGGGGTGAGGTGGATGACGGCCGGGTCGTCCGTGTCGAGCGGGACGTCGTCGTCGATCAGGCGGGCGCCGTCCAGGTCGACGGTGAGGCGGCCGAAACCGGCGGCGGAGATCGTCCAGTCGCCGGTCACGTCCACGTCGAGCCTGCCGTGGATCTCGACGGTGCGGGCGCCGTCGACGAGGGGCACTTCGAGGATGCGGCCCAGGAACCGGTGTTCGGCGGACAGCTCGGCGTCGTCGGCGTCGAGGAGGCGGACCAGCACGCCCGGCTCGCCGTGGTGCGGGTGCCGGGTGTTGGCGGTGGTCAGGGGCGCGGGGCGGTCCTGGAGGCGGACGCCGGCGGTGTGCACGACCTCGGCGACCTCGTGGAGGCCGTCCAGGAACGACACGACCGACTCGGGGTAGACGCCCGCGCTGCCGCCGCCCTGGATGCGGGCGGTGGCGGCGTTGGGGCCGAGGACGGCGACCTTGGTGCCGGGCGTGAGCGGGAGGACGCCGTCGTTTCGCAGCAGCACGGTGCTCGCGGCGACGGCTTCGCGCAGCAGGTCCAGCGGGGCGTCGACGTGGGGTCTCCGGGCGGTGGCGCCGTTGAGGGCGCCGACTCTTGAGGCCAGGCGGAGCAGCCGTTCGACCTTCAGGTCCAGCGCGCTCTCCGGCACCTCGCCGTTCTCGACGGCGGCGGCCAGGTCGTTCCACGGGCTCTCCGGGCCGGGCATGGCGAGGTCCTGGGCCGCCCGCGCGGACGGCGCGGTGGACCGGATCGCGCCCCAGTCGGAGACGACCAGGCCGTCGAAGCCCCAGGAGCCCTTGAGCGGCTCGTCCAGCAGCGGGTTCTCCGACATGGTGACGCCGTTGACGCCGTTGTAGGCCGACATCACCACCCACACGCCCGCTTCGACGGCGGCCTCGAACGGGACCAGGTAGACCTCGTGCAGGGTGCGATCGTCGACCTCGGCGTCGAGCGTCATGCGCTCGGTCTCGGAGTCGTTGGCCACGTAGTGCTTGGCGGTGGCCGCCACCCCGCCGCTCTGCACGCCGGTGATGTAGGCCGCGCCGATGCGGCCGGTGAGCAGCGGGTCTTCGGAGTAGCACTCGAAGTGCCGGCCGGCGAACGGCGAGCGGTGCAGGTTGAGCGTGGGCGCGAGCAGCACGTCGACGCCCTTGCGCCGCGCCTCGGCCGCCAGCAGCACGCCCAGCCTCCGCACCAGGTCGACGTCCCAGGTGGCGGCCAGCGCGGTGGGGGAGGGCAGCGCGAGCGAGGTGCTGCGCTCGTCCCAACCCTGGCCGCGCACGCCGATCGGCCCGTCCGACACCACGATGGACCGCAGGCCGATGTCCGGCTCCTCGTGCGTCCGCCACCCCGTGGCGCCGGTCAGCAGCCGGACCTTGCGCGTCACGTCCAACTTGCCGACCAGCAGACCCAGATCCGGCTCGTCCACACCCAACCCCTTGCCTCGGAGAGCGCTCTCCCGCCCAGCGTCAGGCCACCCGGCCCGCTCTGTCAACCACTTGCGGTCAGAACGCGCGCGTCCGGCGGTCGGGCACGCCGAGTTCGACGCTCAGCTCGGGCGCGGACGGCTTGCGCGGGTCGGCGGCGCGGTCCAGGAGGGCGGCGACGGGGAGGGTGGCCGCGCCGACGGCGACGGCGTCCGGGCCCAGGCGGCCCAGCTCGATCGAGATCTGCTCGTACGGGTGCCGCAGGGCGTGCGCGCGGGTGGCCGCCACGATCCGGTCCAGCTGGTGCGCGCCCAGCGCCAGCCCGGCCCAGCCGCCCAGGACGATCCGCTCCGGGTTGAACAGGTTCACCAGGTTGGCGATGCCCGCGCCCAGGTAGCCGGCGGTCTCCTCGAGCACGCGGGCGGCGGTCTTGGAGCGGGGCGCGGCGTCGATCAGGGCCGCCACGGTCGACTGCTCGTCACCCGCCGGCAGCTCACGTCCCCGTGCCTTGCGGTACCGGTCGAGGATGCCCTCGGCGCCCACGTAGGCCTCCAAGCAGCCCAACGCGCCGCACCGGCACGGCCGGCCGCCGTAGACGATGGTCGTGTGGCCCCACTCGCCTGCCGAGCTGGTGGCGCCCCGGTAGACCCCGCCGTCGGTGACGACCGCCGCGCCGACACCGGAGCCGATGAGGGCTATGACGACGTGCTTGGCGCCCCGTCCCGCGCCGAACCACATCTCCGCCTGGCCCTGCGTCTTCGCCCCGTTCTCCACGTACAGCGGCCAGGCGGAGGAGGACGCCGACGCGACCAGCTCCTCCAGTCGCACGCCGTCCCACCCGATGGTGGGCGCGTGCACGACCGCGGTCGCGCCCTGCTCCACCGTCCCGGGTACGCCGATCCCGACCCCGAGCACGGTCGACGCCGGCACGCCCGCCGCGGCGACCACGTCCCGGACCGACGACGCGATCAACGACGCCACCGCGGCGGGCGACGAGGGCGACAGGGCGTGGTCGAGGGCGGCCAGCTGGGTCAGCGCCAGGTCGAACAGCTCGACCTTGATCCCGGTCTCGCCGACGTCGACCCCGACCACGTGCGCGAACGCGGGGTTCACGCGCAGCAGCACGCGCGGCCGGCCGCCGTCGGAGTCCACCGAACCGGCCTCGACCACGAGCCCGTCGTCGACCAGCTCGCCGGTCACGTTGGACACCGTCGCCGCCGACAGCCCGGACAGCCGGGACAGCTCGTACCTGCTCAACGGCCCGTCGAAGAACAGCGTCGACAGCAGGGTCGAACGGTTCTGCCGACGCAGGTCGCGGACGGTGGTGCGCTTCGGTGCCACGCCACGGACCTTAGTTTGCGACTTAAAATTAGTCTAAGTTTGTAACCTGTTCGTGATTGACGTGACTTGGCTCACCGGGGTTGAGTCTGCATCGACACGAGGACGCGCCCAGCGTCCCAGCCGCGATGGCACGCGCGGCCCGCACTCCCGAGCGCTCGCCCTTCCCCCGCCCGACAAGGAGAACCCATGCGACTCAGGCGAACGTCCGCCCTCGCCGTCGCGGCAGCACTGCTGTTCTCGGCAGCCTGTTCGACCTCGAACCCCGGCGCGAACAGCGCGAACGAAGGCGTGCTGAACGTCGGCATGCCGAACGGTCCGCAGACCGAGAACAACAACCCGTTCCTCAACACGTCCGCGGCCAGCTCGCTCGGCTACCGCCGGCTGCTCTTCGAGCCGCTGGCCATGGTCAACGAGACCAAGCCCGCGGAGAAGCCCAAGCCGTGGCTGGCCACGGACTGGGAGTGGACCGAGAACTTCCACAAGTTGAGCCTGACCATCCGCGACGGCGCGACGTGGTCGGACGGCAAGCCGCTGACCGCCGAGGACGTGGCGTTCACCTTCGAGCTGCTGAAGAAGAACCCCGGCCTGAACGTCGACTCCGTCCCCTACGACAAGGTCACCGCCTCCGGGAGCAAGGTCGAGGTCGAGTTCCCGAGGTCGCAGTTCGTCAACCAGAAGAAGATCCTCGAGCAGCTGATCGTGCCCAAGCACATCTGGTCGACGATCGCGAACCCGAGCACGGACACGGTCAAGAGCCCGGTCGGCAGCGGCCCGTACACGCTCAAGTCGTTCACGCCGCAGACCGTCACCCTGACCGTGCGCGACTCGTACTGGCAGGAGCTGCCGAAGGTCAAGGAGGTCCGCTACACCTCCTACAGCGACAACAACGCGCAGACCACGGCCCTCGCCACCGGCGCGGCCGAGTGGAGCTTCGTGTTCATCCCGAACTACGAGGCCGTCTACACCTCGAAGGACCCCGAGCACTACAAGCTCTACTTCCCGCCGGTGCTCGGCATCCACGGCCTGTGGTTCAACACCAAGGTCGCGCCGTGGGACAACCCGGCCCTGCGCCGCGCGGTCAACATGGTGATCAACCGGGACGACATCTTCATGCAGGGTGAGGCGGGGTACTTCTACCCGAAGGTCGACAACATCACCGGCATCCCGACGCCCGCCGGCGACTCCTACATCGCGCCGGAGTTCAAGGACAAGATCGTCACGGTCGACGTGGAGGCCGCCAAGAAGGAGCTGACCGCCGCCGGCTTCACCTTCGACGGCGACAAGCTCAAGGACCCGTCGGGCCAGCCCGTCACGCTGAAGATGACCGTGCCGTCCGGCTGGTCGGACTACGTGACGAACCTGGAGATCATCAAGGACAACGTGTCCGAGATCGGCATCGAGGCCACGGTCGACCTGCCGAACGCCGACGCGTGGAGCAAGGCGCTCGACACCGGTGACTTCCAGGCCGCGCTGCACTGGACCAACAACGGTCCGACGCCGTACGACATCTACGAGAACATCATGAACGGCGCGCTGTACAAGCCGATCGGCGAGGGCGGCATCAACGGCAACTACGGCCGTTACGAGAACCCCGAGGCGACCGCGCTGCTCAACGAGTACGCCAACGCCGCCGACGACGCGGCGCGCACCGCGGCCCTGCACAAGATCCAGCAGATCCACGTGCGGGACATGCCGGTCGCCATCACCTCCGCGGCGAACGCGGGCGGCCAGTACAGCACCAAGAACTGGGTGGGCTGGCCCGACCAGTCCAACCAGTACGCGCCGCTGCAGCCCACGCTGGAGAACGCGCTCGACGTCGTCCTGCACCTGAAGCCGGCCGCATGACGACGAGCACCGCACCGTCGGCCTCCGGGACCACTGAGGTGGTCCTGGAGGCCGATGGCCTGACCAAGCACTTCCCGGTCCGCAAACGCGGGCGAGAGCTGCTGTCCCGGACGGTGCGCTCGGTGCGCGCGGTCGAGGACGTGACGCTCAGGCTGCACCGCGGCCGGGTCACCGCGCTGGTCGGCGAGTCCGGCTCGGGCAAGTCGACGGTGGCCCGCCTGCTGGCGCAGCTCTACCCCCAGACCTCCGGCTCGATCCGGCTGCGCGGCGAGCCGGTCAAGACCAAGGGCGGCAAGCGCTTCCGGGCGTACAGCAAGCGCGTCCAGATGATCTTCCAGGACCCGTTCGCCTCGCTGAACCCCGTGCACACCGTGCGCTACCACCTGACCCGCGCGCTGAAGATCCACGGCAACGCGGGCAAGACGCCGCGGGAGCTGGAGGAGGCGCTGGCCCACCTGCTGACCCGCGTGCAGCTCACCCCGCCCGAGCGGTACGTGGACAAGTTCCCGCACGAGCTGTCCGGCGGCCAGCGCCAGCGCGTGGCCATCGCGCGCGCCCTCGGCGCCGACCCCGAGGTGCTGCTGGCCGACGAACCGGTGTCCATGTTGGACGTCTCGATCCGGCTCGGCGTGCTGAACCTGCTGCGCGACCTCAAGGAACGCCTGCACCTCGCGATCCTCTACATCACCCACGACATCGCGTCGGCCCGCTACTTCGCCGACGAGACGTTCGTGATGTACGCCGGCCGCGTGGTCGAGGGCGGCGACAGCGAGACCGTGACCCAACGGCCCGCGCACCCGTACACGCAGCTGCTGATCGACTCCGCGCCGGACCCCGACCGGCCCGCCGCGCAGGAGAAGGACGGCGGCACGGGCGAGCCCCCGTCGCTGATCAACCCGCCCGACGGCTGCCGGTTCAACCCGCGGTGCCCGTCCGCCATGAAGGTCTGCGCGGAGAAGGTCCCGCCGCGGTTCGCCATCGGCGACGGGGACGCGCACTTCGCGGCCTGCTGGCTCTACGGCGACGGCCTGTCCGACGGTGACAAGGTCGCGCTCCGCGTCCTGGAGGCGCCGTGAGCTACCTCCTCAAGCGGATCGCGTTCTACCTGTTCACCGCGTGGGCCGCGATCACCATCAACTTCTTCATCCCGCGCGTCATCCCCGGCGACCCGGTGCAGGCGCTGATCACGCGGTCGCGCGGCCAGATGACCACCGAGGCCGTGCAGTCGCTGTACGTGCTGTTCGGGCTGGACAAGGACGCGAGCCTGGTCGAGCAGTACTTCACCTACCTGGGCCAGCTGCTCGGCGGCGACCTCGGCCTGTCGTTCACCTACTTCCCGTCGCCGGTGTCGCAGGTGCTCGGCGACGGCCTGCCGTGGACGCTCGGGCTGGTCGGCATCACCACCGTGCTCGGCTTCCTCATCGGCACCGCGCTGGGCACCGGCATCGGCTGGCGGCGCGGCTCGTGGGCCGACGCGCTGATCCCGGTGACCACGTTCGTGTCGTCCATCCCGTACTTCTGGCTCGGCCTCATCGCGATCGCGCTGCTGACCGGCCCGGACAGCTTCTTCCCCGCCTCCGGCGCCTACGACAACGGCCTGGTGCCCAACCCGGACCTGGAGTTCGTCGGCAGCGTGCTGCGGCACGGCATCCTGCCCGCGTTCACCATCCTGATCTCGTCCATGGCGGGCTGGATCCTGTCCATGCGCAACATGATGGTCACGGTGGCCTCCGAGGACTACGTGACCGTCGCGCACGCCAAGGGCCTGTCCGACCGGCGCGTGATGCTGTCCTACGCGGCGCGCAACGCGCTGCTGCCGAACGTCTCCGGCTTCGCGCTGTCGCTCGGCTTCATCGTCGGCGGCACGCTGCTGGTGGAGATCGTGTTCTCCTACCCGGGCCTGGGCCTGCAGCTGTTCCAGGCCGTCGGCGCCAAGGACTACCCGCTCATGCAAGGGATTTTCCTGATCATCACGCTGTCCGTGCTGCTGGCGAACTTCCTCGCCGACGTGGCCTACCTCGCGCTCGACCCGCGCACCCGACGGGAGGGCTGAGCCGTGACCGTGGTTCCCACCACCGGGACCGCCACCCCGGTCGCCGCGCCCGTGAAGCGCCGCAGGCTGCGGTTCGTGGCCAACCCCAAGGCCACCGTCGGCCTGGTCATCCTGGGCTTCTTCGCCCTGGTCGCGATCATCGGGCCGTGGATCGCGCCCTACGACCCGTCCGGGCGCGGCAACGACCTGCTCCAGGCGCCGTCGGCCGCGCACTGGTTCGGCACCACCCACCTCGGCCAGGACATCTTCAGCCAGGTCGTGGTCGGCACGCGCAGCGTCATGGTCGTCGGCTTCGTCGCGGGCGTCGTGGCCACGATCCTGTCGATCCTGGTCGGCGTCACGTCCGGCTACCTGGCGGGCGCGGGCAGCGAGGCGCTCTCCGCGCTGTCCAACGTGTTCCTGGTGCTCCCGGCGCTGCCGCTGATGATCATCATCACGTCGACGCTGCCGGAGACGGGCACGCTCACCATCGCCCTGGTCATCGGCCTCACCTCGTGGGCCTGGGGCGCACGCGTGCTCCGCGCGCAGACGCTGTCGCTGCGCGGCCGCGACTACGTGGAGGCCGCGCGGGCGACCGGCGAGAAGACGTGGCGGATCATCCTGTTCGAGATCCTGCCCAACCTCACCGCGGTCATCGCCTCCGGCTTCGTCGGCACGGTCATCTTCGCGGTGACCCTGGAGATCACGCTGGCGTTCATCGGCATCGGCGCGGGCGGCGACTGGAACTGGGGCACCGTCCTGTACTGGGCGCAGAGCCAGCAGGCCCTCGCTCAGGGCGCGTGGTGGTGGTTCGTCCCCGCGGGCCTGGCCATCGCGCTGCTGGGCACCGCCCTGTCGCTGGTGAACTTCGGCATCGACGAGTTCGTCAGCCCGCGCCTGCGCGGCGGCGGCAAGACCAACGTCAAGACCGCCGACGGCCACACGGTCCGGATGCGGGTCGGCTTCACGCCGGTCCTCGCGACGAAGGCCCGGTCCGAGGGAAGGGAGACGCCGTGACCGACGCGGTGCTGGAGATCCGCGGCCTGAACGTGGACTACGGCCTCGGCGAGGAGGCCGTGCACGCGATCCGCGACGTGGACCTCACGCTGCACCGGGGCGAGGTCCTCGGCCTCGCCGGCGAGAGCGGCAGCGGCAAGTCGACCCTGGCCTACGGCCTGACCAGGCTCCTGCCACCTCCGGGCGTGATCACCGGCGGCGAGGTGCTCTACCACCCCGACGGCGGCGACCCGGTCGACGTGCTCCGGATGGACCACGCCGCGCTGCGGAGGTTCCGGTGGGCCGAGACCGCGATCGTGTTCCAGGGCGCGATGAACTCGCTCAACCCGGTGCACCGGATCTCCACCCAGCTCACCGACGTGATCAAGGCGCACGACCCGCGCGGCAGCGGCGCGTCCCGGCTGGCCCGCGCCCGCGAGCTGCTGCACCTGGTCGGCATCTCCGCCGACCGGCTGGACAGCTACCCGCACCAGCTCTCGGGCGGCATGCGGCAGCGCGTGATGATCGGCATGGCGCTGGCCCTGGAGCCGAAGGTCGTCATCATGGACGAGCCGACCACCGCGCTGGACGTGGTGGTGCAGCGGCAGATCCTGCGCCAGCTCGTCGAGCTGCGGGAACGGCTCGGGTTCTCGGTCGTGTTCATCACCCACGACCTGTCGCTGCTGGTCGAGTTCTCCGACCGGATCGCGATCATGTACGGCGGTCGGATCGTGGAGGAGGCGGCCTCGGTCGACCTCTACCGCGACCCGCTGCACCCCTACAGCCACGGCCTGCTCAACTCGTTCCCCGCGCTGCGCGGACCGAAGCGCGAGCTGACCGGCATCCCCGGCTCACCGCCCGACCTGCGCGCCATGCCCGCGGGCTGCGCGTTCCACCCACGCTGTCCGCACGCAATGGAGCGTTGCGGTGTGGAGGTCCCGGTGCTCGGCGTTCCCCCCGAGAAGAACCACGCGGCACACGAGGGGCCCGCCGACCGCACCGTGGCCTGCTGGCTGCACCCCGTTCACGACAACGGGCTCTGAACCCGTTCACGACAACGGGTTCCGACTCCAGAGGAGATCAATGGACACCACGGCGCCGACCGTCGGGCTCGACCCCGCGATCGACACCCTGCCCGCCTCGTTCCGCTGGGGCGTGGCGACTTCCGCGTACCAGATCGAGGGGGCCCACGAGGAAGACGGTCGGGGACCATCCATCTGGGACACCTACTGCCGCACACCCGGCATGGTGCACAACGCCGACAACGGCGACATCGCGTGCGACCACTACCACCGCATGCCCGAGGACGTCGCGCTGATCGGCTCCCTCGGCGTGGACACCTACCGGTTCTCCGTCGCGTGGCCGCGCGTGCAGCCGGGCGGCAAGGGCCCGGTCAACGCGCCCGGCATGGCGTTCTACGACCGGCTGGTCGACGAGCTGCTCGGCAAGGGCATCACCCCGTGGGTCACGCTCTACCACTGGGACCTGCCGCAGGAGCTGGAGGACGCGGGCGGCTGGCCGGTGCGCGACACCGCCTACCGGTTCGCCGACTACTCGATGCTCGTCTTCGACGCGCTGTCGGACCGGGTGCGCCACTGGACCACGCTCAACGAGCCGTGGTGCTCGGCGATGCTCGGCTACTACGAGGGCCGCCAGGCGCCCGGCAGGCAGGACTTCGAGGCCGCCATCCACGCCGTGCACCACCTGCTGCTGGGCCACGGCCTGGCCACCCGGCGGATGCGCGAGGCGGCCACCGAGCCGATGGAGTTCGGCATCACGCTCAACATGAGCCACGCGAGCCCCGCCACCGACAGCGCGGCCGACCACGACGCGGCCCGCCGCGCGGACGGCCTGTCCCGCCGGATCTACCTCGACCCGCTGGTGCGCGGCCACTACCCGGCCGACGTGGTGGACGACCTGGCCGCGCGCGGGGTGAAGATCCCCGAGGAGCCGGGCGACCTGGAGGTCATCAAGCAGCCCATCGACGTGCTGGGCGTGAACTACTACTCCAGCTCGAAGTTCTCCGGCGTGGACGAGGACGGCAACACCGCCGACGCCGACGGCGTGCCGGTCTGCCGGGAGGTCCGCTACGGCCGCCCGGTCACCGCGATGGACTGGGAGATCGTGCCCGAGGGCTTCACCAACCTGCTCGTGCAGATCGGTGAGGAGTACCCGGGCGTGCCGATGGTCATCACGGAGAACGGCGCCGCGTTCGACGACAAGGCAGACGACAGCGGTTTCGTGCAGGACGACGACCGCACCGCCTACCTGGAGTCGCACATCGCCGCCGTGGCCAAGGCCCGCACGGCGGGCGCGGACGTGCGCGGGTACTTCGCATGGTCGCTGATGGACAACTTCGAGTGGTCCTACGGCTACGACAAGCGGTTCGGCCTGGTGCACGTGGACTACGACACCCAGGTCCGCACCCTGAAGAGCAGCGCGCTGTGGTACCGGGACACGATTCGCCGCGTCCGGGGCAGCTGATGGAACGGCCGAAGGGCCGGAGGGGAGTTCTCCCTCCGGCCCTTCGGCTTTTTCCGTCAGCGCCGGTAGACGCCGAGCTCGTAGAGCGAGTAGCCCCACCCGGTGCCGCGCTGCGTGGCGTGCAGCCGCACGTACCGGCCGGTCGCCGTGACGTCGATCGAGTCGACGCCGCCGTTGCCGGTCGTGGTGCCGTACACCGGACGCCAGGTGGCGCCGTCGTCGGACACCTGGATCTCGTACGCCCGGCCGTACGCGCCCTCCCACACCAGCTGCACGTGCTGGAACGTGGTCACCGCGCCGAGGTCGACCCGCAACCACTGCGGGTCGGACCAGTCGGTGGCCCAGCGGGTGCCCGCGTTGCCGTCCACGGCGTTGGCCGGCGGGAACGGCGCGCCGTCGCCCACCTGCTGGTAGGACGACGCCGCGGTCGGCTTGCCCCGCGCCACGTTCACGCCCGCCGGCTGCGGCGCGACCACCCGCACCGACTTCGTCTCGATGCCGATGTTGCCGCGGCCGTCCTCGGCCATCACGTACACCTTCCACACCCCGAGCCGATCGGGCGCGGTGACGGTCAGCCGGTTGCCGTCGACCTGCACGGGCGTGAAGCCCAGGCCGCCGCTGTTGTCGACGTACTTGCTGTTGAACGCCGCCGACCAGGTGATCGGGTCGCCGTTCGGGTCGCTCACGGCCACGTCGACGGTCAGCCGCGCGCCGGCCGGGACGCTGGTCGGCAGGTTCATCGCGGTGATCACCGGCGGGGTGTTGGCCGGGCTCGCGCCGCCGAACGCCCGCTGCACCGCGTAGAACGACAGCCGCTTCTTGCCCGCCGGGGTCAGGTTGAACCACACCGCGCCGAAGTCGTACTCCGTGCCGTAGTGGAACAACGTCCCGCCGAACGACACCCCGGCGTGCCCGGTGATGCAGTCCCACGCCCTGGTGTAGCCGTCCCGCTTCTGCACGTCCGTCGGCTCGCTGGGCACGCCGTTGACGTCGTCGGGCACCTCCCACTCGCCGGCCGGGCCGGCCTCGGTGAGGATGTACGGCTTGGTGTGGCCGCCGTTGATCCAGTCCTGCCGGACCTGGCACACGTTGCCGTAGGAGTTCACCGAGTACAGGTCGAGGTCGGGCGCGTGCGCCTTGAGGTAGGTCCACGCGCCGGTCCACGCGTCGGTGTTGGTGACGGGGTGGTTGGCGTCGACGGCGTGGATGGCGCGCGCGGCCTCGTTGACGTACTTGGCGTACGCGACGCGCTGGTTCTCCAGCTCCGCGCCGGAGTAGCAGTTCTGCAGGCCCAGGATGGACTCGTTGCCGACGTTCCACATGAGCACGCCGGGGTGGTCCTTGTAGGTGGTCACCCACTGCCGGATGGTGTTGAGCATGTCGGACTTGTAGGTGGCGTCGGTGACGTAGTCGACGCAGCCGCCGGAACCGGGGCCGCCGCCGGGCTGCAACCAGAAGCCGTTCATCACCCTGATGCCGTTGGCCGCCGCCGCGTCCAGCAGGGGCCTGGTGGAACCGTCGGTGCCCCAGGTGCGCAACGTGTTGACGCCCATGGACTTCAGCTCCGGCATGTACCGGGCCGCGTCCGCCGCCGGCGGGCCCCAGGTGAGGCCCTTCACCGTCCACGGCTGACCGTCCACCACGAGCTGCCAGTTGCCTTGGGAGCCGGTGACGTGCACGCCCGTGCCCGGCGGGGGAGTGTCGCCCTGCGTGCCGAAGACGCGGAACTCCCACAGGGAGTAGCCGTAGCCGTTGGCGCGCTGGGTGCCGTAGACGCGGACGTACCGGCCCGACCCGGTGACGGCGAAGCCCTGCTTGCCGCCCGTGCCGGCGGTCGTGGTGTGCACGGTGGTCCAGGCGTTGCCGTCGGCGGAGACCTGGACCTGGAACGAGGTGGCGTACGCGGCTTCCCAGTCGAGCTCGACGCGGCTGAGGGTCGAGGCGGCGCCGAGGTCCACCCGCAGCCACTGCGGGTCGCTCCACGCGCTGGCCCACCTGGTGCCGGCGTTGCCGTCCACGGCCGCCGACGCGGGTGTGCCCGCGCCCTCGGTCGAGGACGCCGTGGCCGGCTTGCCCTGGGAGAGCAGCACGGGTGCGGCGTTCGCGGTGCCCGGGACCACGGCGAGTCCTATGAGCAGCGCGAGTGCCGTGCTGACGGATCGGAGGCGGTGCATGGCGTCTCCTGCCGGATTGTCGGATCGAGGTGCGGGAGAGCGCTCTCTCAACCCGGCTTGAAGTGTTACGAACTGACTACGGATCTGTCAATGCGCCGCCCCTTGACACCTCGGTGGCGGGCGGGCAACCTCAATCGGGAGAGCGCTCTCCCAGCCACGTTCCCACGTCGGCAGGAGGACAAAGGTGTCCCGAACACTCCGCACCCTGGCCGCGACCGCCGCGGCCGGCCTACTCGCGACCGCCCTGACGGTCGTCACCCAACCGGCCCAGGCCGATGAGCTGGTCACGCACCACGAGTTCCAGGCCAACTGCTCGGTCACCGCGCACCGGCCGGACGACCCGATCGTCTTCCCCGGGCTGCCCGGCGCGTCGCACATGCACACGTTCTTGGGCAACAGCTCCACCAACGCGAGCAGCACCACCGCGTCGCTGAAGGCCGGGCAGACCAACTGCAAGACCCCGGACGACAAGTCGGCGTACTGGTTCCCCTCGCTCTACAACGGCGACCAGCTGGTCGTGCCCGACTTCCCCCAGGTCATCTACTACAAGTCGGGGATCCTGAAGTACCAGGAGGTCCGGTCGTTCCCGGCCGGGATCCGGTTCGTGGTGGGCAGCCCCACGGCGACGCAGGAGCAGTTCCGCACCGCGCCCGGCGCGGTCGAGGGCTGGGAGTGCGGCAACAGCGCCCACAACTGGGACTTCCCGTCCTACTGCCCGCCGGGCAGCCAGCTCAACGTCCGCTACCAGGCCCCGAGTTGCTGGAACGGGCGCGACCTCGACTCGGCGGACCACAAGTCGCACATGGCGTACCCGGACCGGGCGACGCTCGTGTGCCCGGCCACGCACCCGGTGCCCGTGCCGATGCTGGAGTTCAAGATCGCCTTCCCGGTGTCGGGCGACATGTCACGCGTGCGGCTGGCCAGCGGACGCGGCTACACCTGGCACTACGACTTCATGAACGCGTGGGACGGCCCCACGTTGCAGGCGCTGGTCAGCCACTGCGTCAACGGCGGCCTGCAGTGCGACCCGCGCGGGTACGACCAGTACAAGCCGCACCGGGGCGCCGCCCTCGGGCCGGACTACCGGCTGCCGCGGTGACGACGATCCCGTCCACCCCGGGGCGCTTCCGAGCGCTCTGGGGTGCCGCCCTGCTGGTGCTGGCCGCGTGCGCGCCGGCGCCGACCCCCGCGCCGCCGGCCCCGGCGTCGCCGTTCAACGCCACCGACACCGCGTGGATCCAGCTGATGATCCCGATGAACGAGCAGCTGCTGCCCGCGCTCGCCCTCGCGCCGCCCGAGCTCGCGCCGTTCGCGGCGGAGCTGGCCGAGTCGCACGGGCGGGAGCTGGCCCAGCTCAAGCGGTTGCGCGAGCGCGCCGGGCTGTCGGGCGACAACCCGCACGCCGGCCACCAGATGCCCGGCCTGGTGTCGGAGGCGGACCTGGCCGGCCTGCGCCTGGACCCGGCCGGCCTGCCCGCGAAGCTGCGCGAGCACCTGGAGCAGTCGGCGCTGCTCGCGCGCGGCGAGCAGGACAGCGGCGCGGACCGGGAGACCCGCGACCTGGCGGCGTCGATCGGCGCGGCACGGGCGGCGCAGACCGAGCGCCTGGCCGCCGCGACACCGGGCCACGTTGGGCAACACCGGAGAAACCCGACGCCTCCCGACCGGGCGGACTCGCGCGTAGTTTCGGAATCATGAGTGCTGCGGAACGCGGACGGGTGCGGGTGGAGACCGGGACCAAGCGTGTCCGGGCCTTCCTGGCGGGCGAACTGGTCGTGGACACCACGCGGCCGGTGCTGGTGTGGGAGATGCCCTACTACCCCACGTACTACTTCCCGGCGGAGGACGTCCGGGCTGACCTGGTGGCGACCGGCGAGGTGAAGCGGTCGCCCAGCCGGGGCAACGGCCAGTTGTTCGACGTGAAGACCGGCTCGGCGTCGGCGGCGGGCGCGGGGCTGCGGTACCCGGACTCGCCGCTGGAGGCGCTGCGCGGCCTCGTCCGGCTGGACTGGGACGCGATGGACGAGTGGTTCGAGGAGGACGAGCCGGTCTACGCCCACCCGCGCGACCCCTACACCAGGGTCGACGCGCTGCAGAGCAGCAGGCACATCCGGGTGGAGGTCGGCGGCGTCGAGGTCGCGAACTCCCACCGCCCGGTGATCCTGTTCGAGACCGGGCTGCCCGCCCGCTACTACCTGCCGATGACCGACGTCCGGCTGGACCTCCTGCGGTCGACCGACCTGAGCACGAGCTGCCCGTACAAGGGCACCGCCGAGTACTGGTCCGTGGTCGTCGGCGACCAGACGCACGAGAACGTCGTCTGGGGCTACCGCAACCCGCTGCCGGAGAGCAGGCCGCTCGCGGGTCTGGTCGCGTTCTACAACGAGAAGGTCGACACTTACGTCGACGGCGTCCTGGAGGAGCGGCCGCGCACCCACTTCGCCTGAACGCCTCCCACGATTCCGGGGCGCCGCCCGGACGGCGGATGGTAGTGCCTGATCAAGACGGGAACGCTAGCGCCCATGGACGTCTTCCCCTCCACCCCGAGGGCACACCGGAACCCCGTGGTCGTCGCTCGGAAGATGGCTCTGCTCAAAGCGCCCCACCTGGCGAAGTTGACGGAGTTCGCGCAGCGCATCGCCACCGAGCGCAAGGCCGACGTGCCGCTGTTCGACCCGGCGAGCGGCGGCGTGAACGCCAAGGTCCTGCTGCTGCTGGAGTCGCCCGGGCCCGCGTCGTCGGGCTCGGGCCTCAACTCGCCGGACAACGACGACCCGACCGCGGCCAACGTGTTCGCCGCGATGGCCGAGGCGGGCCTGTCCCGGCGGGTGAGCCTGAGCTGGAACGTGGTGCCCTGGTACCTGTCCGGCCGCGAGCCGTCGCCCGCCGACCTGCGCGCGGCGGTGCCGTACCTGGTGGAGCTGCTGCGGATGCTGACCTCGCTCAAGTCGGTCGTGGTGCTGGGCAGGCCCGCGGGCACGGGCTGGACGCTGTCCGGCCGCGGCCACAAGCTGAAGGTGTTCAACGCGCCCCACCCGTCGCCGCTGTCCATCAACCGCGACCGGGCGGGCCGGTGGCCGCAGCTCGTCGAGGCCTGTCGGCAGGCGGCCAAGGCGGCCGACTGAGCGCTCAGCCGCGCCCGACCGCCCGCCCGACCCGGTCGTGCAGCTCGCGCAGGTGCCGGACCAGCTCGGGCGGCTCGTGCACCTCGAACTCGCAACCCAGCTGCACCAGGTGGAACGCGAGGTACTCCACCGTGTCCGAGAAGTTCCGGAGCACGCACGTCCGCTCGTCGACGACCTCGACGTCCGCGCCGGGGAACCTGGCCCGCACGTCACGGGCGGGCAGGTGGACCGTCGCCACGGCGGTGTAGGTCGGCGCCCGGCTGAGCATGTGCTCCGCCAGGTAGGCGGCCGGGTCGTCGGAGGGCAGGGTGCGCGGCGCGAACCGGGCCCCGGTGGGGGACAGCGCGGTCATCCGGTCGACCCGGAAGAACCGCCAGTCGTCGCGCTCCGGGTCGAACGCCACCAGGTACCAGCGCCGCCCGGACGGCACCAGGTGCAGCGGCTCGACGTGCCGCCTGCTCTCCGCGCCGTCCGCCGCCGAGTACCGGAACCGCAGCCGTTCCCGGTTCGCGATGGCGGACGCCAGCACGGTCAGGTGCTCGGGGTCCACCGTCACCCCGTCGGCGCCGAGCACCACCGGCAAGGTCGCCGCGCCCAACGCGGCCACCCGCCGCCGCAACCGCGACGGCAGCACCTGCTCCAGCTTCGCCATGGCCCGCAGGGACGCCTCCTCGATGCCCGCCACGGTCTGCCGCGCCGCCGTGCGCAACCCGACCGCGATCGCCACGGCCTCCTCGTCGTCCAGCAGCAGCGGCGGCATCGCCGTGCCCGCGACCAGCCGGTAGCCGCCCTCGGCGCCCATCGACGCCTCGACCGGGTAACCGAGCTCGCGCAGCCGGTCGACGTCGCGGCGGATCGTGCGCGGGCTGACCTCCAGCCGCCGCGCCAGCTCGCTGCCCGGCCACTCGCGGGGCATCTGGAGCAGGGACAACAGGGAGAGCAGCCGGCCCGCGGTGTCGGTCACCCGACCTAGCTTCGCACGCCGAAGACGTCCATCAGCTCCGCCGGCGCGACTTCCTCGAGCTGGGCGTACGTGCACGACTCGGGCGTGCGGTCCGGGCGGAAGCGGACCAGCCTGCTCGTGTGCCGGAACCGCCGTGCCTGCAGGTGCTCGTAGCGCACCTCGGCGACCAGTTCCGGCCGCAGCGGCTCCCAGGTCAGCGTCTTGGTCGGGTTCCACCGGCTCTGCGCGCCGGGCGTGGCGGCGTCGATCGCGGCCCACTCCGCCCACGGGTGGTCGGCCAGCGCGTCCTCCCGGTACGGCGCCAGCTCCGCCAGCAGCTCACGGCGGCGCGCGGCGGTGAAGCTGCTGGCCACGCCGACGTGGTGCAGCGAACCCGCGTCGTCGAACAGCCCGAGCAGCAGCGAGCCGACGCCGACCCCGTCCTTGTGCGGCCGGAACCCGGCCACCACGCAGTCGGCCGTCCGCTCGTGCTTGACCTTCCACATCACCCGCTTGTCCTGCTCGTACGGCAGGTCGGTCCGCTTGGCCACCACGCCGTCGAACCCCGCGCCCTCGAACCGGGTGAACCAGTCCTCGGCCTGGTCGGGGTCGTCCGTCGCGGGCGTCAGGTACAGCCCCGGCACGTCCCGCAGCACGCCCTCCAGCAGCCGTCGGCGTTCGGCGAACGGCACCGCGGTCAGGTCCCGGTCCTCCAGCGCGAGCAGGTCGAACGCGACGAACGCGGCCGGCGTGTCGACGGCCAGCTTGCGCACCCGCGACGCGGCCGGGTGCAGCCGCAGTTGCAGCAGGTCGAAGCTCAACCCGTCGGGTGTGACGATGACGATCTCGCCGTCCACCACGCACCGCGGCGGCAGCCCCGCCAGCAGCACCTCCACCACCTCGGGGAAGTACCTCGTCAACGGCCGGTCGTTGCGGGAGCCGAGCTCCAGCTCCTCGCCGTCGCGGAACACGACGCACCGGAACCCGTCCCACTTCGGCTCGAAGACGAGCCCGGGCTCGCGCGGCACCGCGTGCACGGCCTTGGCGAGCATCGGCCGCACGGGCGGCATCACGGGGAGGTCCACGGGCCCGAGCGTAATTCGAAGTGGAGGAATTCACCGTGGTGCGGAATCGAGGGCCGAAGTTGTCCGCAATGCGTCTTAGGGTGGTGTCACCACTGAGGCGGAAGGCAGAACCAGACCATGAACACCACCCTCTCGACCGAGCTCACCGACCTGCTGACGAGCCTGGCCAGGCACCGCGGGTTCCTCCGCGTCACGGTGCGCGGGCTGAGCGACGAGCAGGCGCGGCAGACGCCCACGGCGAGCGCGCTCTCCCTCGGCGGCCTCATCAAGCACGTCCGCGCCGTGGAAGAGGGCTGGATGCGCTTCGCGGTCGGCGGCGCCGAACTGATGGAGAGCGTGCCGGCGGACTGGGAGAACGGCTTCCGCATGCTGGAGCACGAGACGCTGGCCGGGCTGCTCGCGGACTACGAGGAGACGGCGGCGAAGACCGAGCGGCTGCTCGCGGACCTGGACCTGGACACCGCCCACCCGCTGCCCGTCGCGCCGTGGTTCGAGCCGGGCGTCTCGTGGACCGTCCGCCGCGTGGTGCTGCACCTGATCGCCGAGACGTCCCAGCACGCCGGGCACGCGGACATCATCCGCGAGACCCTCGACGGTCAGAAGACGATGGGCTGACCAGGAGGACACCATGACACCCGACCCGACCACCGCGCGGCCCGGCCGCCCGCCCGTCGTCGACCCGGCCACCTGGCAGGCCGCCCGCGACGAGCTGCTGGTCCGCGAGAAGGCGCACACCCGCGAGGGCGACGCCCTCGCCGCCGCCCGCCGCCGACTGCCGATGGTGGAGTTCGACGGCGCGGTCGAGGTCGTCGGACCCGACGGCCCGGTCCCGTTCCTGGACCTGTTCCAGGGCCGCGACGAGCTCGTCGTCTACAAGCACATGTGGTACGACGGCGCGCCGCACCAGGGGCAGTGCGAGGGCTGCACCACCACGGCCTGGCACCTGAAGGACGCCGTGTACCTCAACGCCCGCGGCGTCTCGTTCGCCGTCCTGACCACGGGCCGGTGGGACGAGGTGGCCGCCTACGTCGAGTTCATGGGCTACACCCAGCCCTGGTACTCGGTGCGCGACCTGGCCGCGCCGGTCGGCGACAGCATGGGGCACCTCACCTGCTTCCTGCGCGACGGCGACCGCGCGTTCCTCACCTACTCCACGACCGGCCGCGGCAACGAGCGGGTCAACGGGTCCCTGGGCCTGCTCGACCTGACGCCCTACGGCCGCGGTGAGGCCTGGGAGGACAACCCCGACGGGTGGCCGGCGGGCCGGGACGCGTGCTGGTCCTGGCGCGCGGACGCGGACGGGACCGCCACCTGGGGCCCGACCAGCCGCCCCGTGCCGCAGTGGACCCGTCCCGGCGCGCTCCCGGTCGACACCCTCGGCCTGGAGCGGCACCACCACTAGGGACGGCGGTCAGAAGCGGCAGTAGCGGCGGATCAGGTCGGCGTGCGAGGGGTAGAGCGGGGCGAGGGTGTCGGCCTCGCCGAAGCTGACCACGTCGTCGTTGTAGGGCGGCACGACGACCGTGCCGACGATCGACCAGTCGCCATCCGGCTCGGAGGCCTGCCACACCCCGGCGGGCACGACCACCTGCGGCCGTTCGCCCGCGGCGAGGTCCGGGCCCAGCACCGGCGTCGTCACCGTGCCGTCCGGGTGCAGCAGCAGCATCCGCAACGCCGCGCCGCGGTGGTAGGAGTAGATCTCCAGGTGGTCCAGCCGGTGCATGCCGGAGAACTCGCCCTCCCGCAGCAGGTAGTAGATCGCGGACGCCTCGGGCGAGCGCCACGACTGCGCCCACCACCCTCCCTCGACCTGTAACTCGACCATCCCCAGCGTCTTGATGACGTCCTCGATGCTCATGTCAGCTCCGCCTCCACCGATCCGTGCACCACGACCATCCCCTTGCCGAGCCGCTTCGCCGTGTACATCGCCGCGTCCGCCGTGCCGAGCAGGTCGTCGGCGGTCAACGACGGGTCGAACGCCTCGCGGTGCGAGATCCCGATCGACGCCCGGATCACGTGCGAGCCGTTCGCCGTGCGGTGCGGCTCGTCCAGCGCGCCGAGCACCCGCCGCCCGATCTCCTCCGGCGGCTGCGGGTAGCCGTCGACCAGCACGCCGAACTCGTCGCCGCCCAACCGCGCCACCACGTCCTGCGACCGCACGCAGGCCTGCAACCGCGACGCCACGATCCGCAGCACCGCGTCGCCCTCGGCGTGGCCGAAGTTGTCGTTGACGTCCTTGAACCCGTCCACGTCGATGAACAGCACCACCACCGGCGACGTCCCGGCCAGCGCCGCGTCCAGCCGCTCCCGGAACAGCGCGCGGTTCGGCACCCCCGTCAGCGGGTCGTGGTAGGCCTGGTGCCGCAGCCGTTCCCGGCTCTCCCGCAGCTGCTCCAGCAGCTTCACGTTGTCGATCAGCGTCAGCAGCTGCCGCGCGATCACCAGCAGCACCACGCCGAGCCCGACGTAGATCTCCAGCGGGTTGAGCCGCACGCCGGTCGCCGTGCCGACCACGATGAACAGGCCCGTGACCAGCATCGGCAGGTACGGCACCAGCAGGTGCAGCAGCTCGCCCGCGCGCAGCCTGGCCGCGCCGACCCGCTCCCGCGCGGCGTTGCTCGGCGCGATGGAGCTGAGGAAGAACAACGCCGGGCACACCATGAACCCGATGTCGGCTGCCGTCGGGATGGCCGTGGCGCCCTTGCTCACCAGGTACGCGAACACCCAGCCCGACGCCGACTGCGCCAGGCCCGCCAACGCGATGAACAGCACCGGCAGCTGCCGCACCGAGCGGTGCGTCCACGACGACACCAGCAGCACGACCAGCATCACCAGGTAGGCGGCCGGGTGCGCCACGACGGTCGCGAAACCCGGGCCGGAGGTGGCCCACGCGCGGACCATCGACTCCAGCAGCGACACCCACGTGAGCACGAACAGCGAGCCGACCACGATCAGCCCGTCCAGCGCGACGACCAGCTTGCTGCGGTGGCCGGGCAGCTTGCCCGACCCGCCGTGCGCCAGCACCAGGACCGCGCACAGCGTCAGCCCGGGCACGAGCATGAACCCGATCGGCGCCAGCGTGGACGAGGGCAGCGCCACCCCGAGGAACACCTGGCCCCAGATCCACACGGCCAGCCCGACGGCCAGGCTCGCCATCGCCGCGACCATCCACAGCCGCCAGCGGCGCGCCACCCCCTGCCGCGCCCGCGCGGCCCGCCAGTACGACACCATCGCGGCGACCGAGGCGAGCAACTGGGTGAACTTGTCGATCGCGACGGACGTCGGCCGGTCGAGCACCCCGGAGACCACGAGGCTGACGACGCAGACGACCAGGGCGCAGACGGCGACGGAGACGACGCCGAACCGCCTCAGGGTCATGGCACCCCGCTCATGCCGCCACTGGAGTCGATCAGTTGACCGAGCCACTGTAGTGACCTCGTGACGCTGTGTCGATCGGGGGGTGCCTGTTCGTCACCGTGCGCGTGTCACCGGGCCGTCCGCCGTGATCACCCTCTAAGGTTCGAACTGGTGTTCGTCGGCGGTTGAGGGGACCAGCGTGCGCGTGTTCGGAGTCGACCCCGGCCTGACCCGGTGCGGGTTCGGGGTGGTCGACGGCGGTCCCGGCCGGACCGTGCGGCCGGTCGCCGTGGACGTCGTGCGCACGCCCGCGGACGAGGACCTGGCGCGGCGGCTGCTCCAGCTCTCCGACGCGGTCGAGCAGTGGCTGGACCGCTACCAGCCCCAGGTGGTGGCCGTCGAGCGGGTGTTCAGCCAGCACAACGTGCGCACCGCGATGGGCACCGCGCAGGCGGGCGGCGTGGTGGCGCTGTCGGCGGCCCGCCGCGGCCTGCCGGTCGTGTTCCACACGCCGAGCGAGGTCAAGGCCGCCGTCACCGGTTCCGGGCGGGCGGACAAGGCCCAGGTCACCGCCATGGTCACCAAGCTGCTCGGCCTCAAGACCGCGCCGAAGCCCGCCGACGCCGCCGACGCGCTCGCGCTGGCCATCTGCCACCTGTGGCGCGCGCCCATGCGGTCGCGCCTGGAGGAGGCGCAGGCGAGGGCGGCTGAGATCGCCCGGACGCACCGCGCCAAACTGGCACAGGCCGGTGCGAGGGCAGCGGCCGCACCGGGCAAGGCCACACCGATCGACAAGCGGGAAGCAGGTAAGGGTCAGTGATCTCGTCACTGCGCGGGCAGGTGCTGTCCATCGGGCTCGACCACGTCGTCGTCGAGGTCGGCGGCGTCGGCTACGCCGTGCAGGCCACCCCCGCCACGCTGGCCACGCTGCGCCGCGGCGAAGAGACCCAGCTGGCCACGGCGCTGGTCGTGCGCGAGGACTCGCTGACCCTCTTCGGCTTCGCCGACGCCGACGCCCGCGAGCTGTTCGGCCTCCTGCAGACCGTGTCCGGGATAGGGCCGCGGCTGGCGTTGGCGACACTGGCCGTGCTGGAGCCGGACAAGCTGCGCGCCGCCCTGGCCGAGGGCAACATCACCGTGCTCACCCAGGTGCCCGGCATCGGCCGCAAGGGCGCCGAGCGCCTGATCATCGAGCTGCGCGACAAGGTCGGCCGGCTCGAGCCCGCGCCGAGCGCCACCGGCGACGCGGGCCAGGTCCGCGCGCAGGTCACCGAGGCGCTGCTCGGCCTCGGCTTCCCGGCCAAGCAGGCCGAGCAGGCCGTCGACGCCGTGCTGGCCGCCGACGGCGCGCTGGGCACGTCCGAGGTCCTCCGCCGCTCCCTGGCCGCCCTGGGCCGCAAGCGATGAACCACGACGAGGACGACACCCTCAACCCGCTGCCGGATCCCGCCGAGCGGGACCTCGAAACCACCCTGCGGCCGAAGGACCTGCACGAGTTCGTCGGCCAGCCGAAGGTCCGCGAGCAGCTCGAACTGGTCCTCCAGGGCGCGATGCAACGCGGCTCGCCGCCCGACCACGTGCTGCTGTCCGGCCCGCCCGGCCTGGGCAAGACCAGCCTCGCCATGATCATCGCGGCCGAGCTGGGCGCGTCCCTGCGCATCACCTCCGGCCCCGCCCTCGAACGCGCGGGCGACCTGGCCGCGATGCTGTCGAACCTGGTCGAGGGCGACGTGCTGTTCATCGACGAGATCCACCGGATGGCCAGGCCCGCCGAGGAGATGCTCTACCTGGCGATGGAGGACTTCCGGGTCGACGTGGTCGTCGGCAAGGGCCCCGGCGCGACCAGCATCCCGCTCGACATCGCCCCGTTCACGCTGGTCGGCGCCACCACCCGCTCCGGCGCGCTGACCGGGCCGCTGCGCGACCGGTTCGGCTTCACCGGGCACATGGAGTTCTACAGCCCCGAGGAGCTGGAGCTGATCCTGCGCCGGTCCGCCGGGATCCTCGGCGTCGACCTGCGCGAGGACGGCGGCCGGGAGATCGCGGGCCGGTCCCGCGGCACGCCCCGCATCGCGAACCGGCTGCTCCGGCGGGTTCGGGACTACGCAGAGGTGCGCGCGGACGGCGCGGTGACCCTGGAGGTCGCCCGGGACGCCCTGAAGGTCTACGACGTGGACGAACTGGGCCTGGACCGGTTGGACCGGGCGGTCCTGGGCGCGTTGGTCCGTTCGTTCGGCGGCGGCCCGGTCGGCGTCTCCACGCTGGCCGTCGCGGTGGGTGAGGAGCCCACCACGGTCGAGGAGGTCTGCGAGCCGTACCTGGTCCGGGCCGGGATGCTGGCGCGCACGCCCCGTGGTCGGGTCGCCACCGCCACGGCGTGGCTGCACCTGGGCCTGCAGCCGCCGCCCCGGGCGCCTGGGGAGGCCACCCGATCCCTGTTCGACGACGCCACCGAGTGATCGGTATTACTCACCTGGCACAATCGGCAGCGGCACCCCAGAAATTCGGACGTACCGGGCGCTGATCGCGCCCGCCCCGTCCGGTTGATCGGAGAATGATGGACCTGTCCTCCTTGATGTTCCCGCTGCTGCTCGTGCTGCTCGCGGTGCCGCTGTTCCTCAGCGCCCGCAAGCAGAAGCGGGCCGTCGCCGAACAGCAGGCGCTGCTGAACTCCCTGGAGCCGGGTGACCGGGTCATGACCACCTCCGGGCTGTACGCGACGGTGGCCGGCGTGAACGACGAAGACAACACGATCGAACTCGAGATCGCCGACGGCGTCGTCACCACTTGGCTGCGCCAGGCCATTCGCGAGAAGGTTGTCGTGGACACCGAGACCGACGCGGTCGTGGACGACGTCGAGGATGTCGACGACGTCGTGGACGAGACCGCGGACGTCGACCGCGCACAGCAGGAGAGCAAGAAGTAACCAGAAGTAACCAGCGGAGGCCTCGCCTGGAGCCGGCAACTGTCAACGTGCCGACTCCAGGCAGTGACGCGCAGCTCACACCATCAGGGGTACGCTGCGGCCTCGCTGACCTTGTCAACTATCAGGAGACGGACGGACCGTGGCACCTCCGGCCGGGCAAATCCGCCCCGCGAAGTACCTGGGCGCATTTGTCCTCATCGTGGTCGCGCTGTACTCCCTGGTGTTCTTCACCGGGAACGGCAAGGCGACCCCCAAGCTCGGCATCGACCTCCAGGGTGGCACCCGTGTCACGTTGACCGCCCGGGCTCCTGATGGGAAGACGCCGTCGGAGGAGTCGCTCAACCAGGCGCGCACGCTCATCGAGACGCGCGTCAACGGTCTGGGCGTGGCCGGTCCCGAGGTCATCCGCGACGGCACCAACCTGGTGATCACGGTCCCCGGCTCCGACAGCGAGGGCGCGAAGCGCCTCGGCCAGACGGCGAAGCTCAACTTCCGCAAGGTCATCGGCTCGCCGGTGCCCAACGCGCCGGAGCCCGAGCCGACCAGCAGCGCGCCGCCGACCACGTCGGGCTCGGCCGCGCCCCCCGCGAGCGAGGGCAAGGAGCCGACCGAGACCGCGAACTCCGTCGCGCCGACCACGACCGCGCAGGGCCGCCCGGCCCCGGCGTTCGAGGGCCAGCCGACCACGACGCCGCCGGCCGACACCACGACGCCGCCCGCGGACCCGAACGCGCCCGCCGGCGAGCAGCCGCCCACCGAGCCGCAGGTCGACTGCCGCGCGGTCTTCCAGGGCCAGTACTCCGACGACCCGACCAGGGCCATCGAGGAGTCCCGCACCTGCCGGCAGGACCCGCAGCTGACCACGCTGGACGCGCAGACCGTGTCCCAGGCGCTCGCCGCGTTCACCTGCCCCGCGGTCGACCCGCTGATCGGCAACGACGACCCGGCGCTGCCGCTGCTGACCTGCGACCAGGACCGCACCGAGAAGTACGTGCTGGCGCCGGTCACCCCGCCGACCGACGGCAGCGTGAAGGACGACGACTTCAGCCTGTACTCGCGGCTGAGCGGCGAGGACATCGACAACGCGGTGTCCGGCACCGACCCGCAGGGCGCGGGCTTCGTCGTCGACCTCACCTTCAAGGGCGAGGGCGGTGACAAGTGGGGCAAGTTCACCTCGGCGAACGTCTCTCAGCAGGTCGCCGTCGTGCTGGACACGCAGGTCGTGTCCGCGCCGAACATCAACGAGCCCATCCTCGGCGGCTCGACGCAGATCAGCGGCAAGTTCAGCCAGGCCGAGGCGAACAGCCTCGCCAACGTGCTCAAGTACGGCTCGCTGCCGCTGTCGTTCGAGGCCTCCGAGGCCGAGACGGTGTCCGCGACGCTGGGCCTCGCCTCGCTGAAGGCCGGCCTGATCGCCGGTGGCATCGGCCTCGCGCTGGTGTTCGTCTACTGCTTGTTCTACTACCGCCTGCTCGGCGTGCTGACGATCCTGTCGCTCGTCCTGTCCGGTGTGATCGTCTACGCGGTGCTGGTGCTGCTTGGCCGCTGGATCGGGTTCACCCTCGACCTCGCGGGCATCGCCGGTTTCATCGTGTCGATCGGTATCACCGCGGACTCGTTCGTGGTGTTCTTCGAACGACTGAAGGACGAGATGCGAGAGGGCCGGACGTTCCGGTCGGCGGTGCCGCGCGCCTGGGTCCGCTCCCGTCGCACGATCCTGTCCGCGGACATGGTCAGCTTCCTCGCCGCGGCCATCCTGTACGTGCTCGCCGTCGGCCAGGTGAAGGGCTTCGCGTTCACCCTGGGTATGTCGACCGTGCTCGACCTGGTCGTGGTCTTCCTGGTCACGCACCCGCTGGTCAGCATGATCTCCAAGTCGAAGCGCCTGTCCAACCCGAAGCTCTCGGGTCTGGGCGGCGCCGTCCAGGCCGCTGTCGACGACCGCGCGCCGTCGGGTGCGAAGAGCACCGCTGTGAAGGAGGTCTGACGTGACCGAGGCGAAGAAGAGCAACGTTTTCCATCGGCTCTACGTCGGCAACGGCGCGTTCGACATCGTCGGCAAGCGCAAGCGCTGGTACGTGATCTTCGGCATCATCCTGCTGATCTGCGTCCTGTCGATCGTGTTCAAGGGCTTCAACCGCGGCATCGACTTCACCGGTGGCACGCGGATCCAGATGCCCGCGATCAGCTCCTCCGGCACGATCGGCGTCGAGCAGGCCAAGGAGTCGTTCGAGAAGGCCCTCGGCAAGGAGCCGGCCGCCACGCAGACCGTGGGCACCGGCGACTCGGCGACCATCCAGATCCGGTCGGAGACGCTCGACGCCGACCAGGTCCTGAAGCTCAAGACCACGCTCAACGAGGACCTGAAGCCCAACGGCGGCGTGGACGCCATCAGCGACAGCGCCGTGTCCGCCTCGTGGGGCGGTGAGATCACCAGCCAGGCGCTGATCGCGCTGCTCGTGTTCTTCGTCGCGGTGATGATCTTCCTGGCGCTGTACTTCGAGCTGTCGATGGCGCTCGCCGCCCTCGTCGCGGTGCTGCACGACGTGGTGATCACGGCGGGCGTGTACTCGATCGTCGGCTTCGAGGTCTCGCCGGCCACGGTCATCGGTCTGCTCACCATCCTCGGTTTCTCGCTGTACGACACGGTGGTGGTGTTCGACAAGGTCCGGGAGAACACCCGCGGTCTGCTCGGCCTCACCCGCCGCACGTTCGCCGAGGCCGCGAACCTGGCGGTCAACCAGACCCTGATGCGCTCGATCAACACCTCGTTGATCGCGGTGCTGCCGGTGCTGGGCCTGCTGGCGATCGGCGTCGGCCTGCTCGGCGTCGGCACGCTGAAGGACCTGGCGCTGGTGCAGCTCACCGGCATCGTGATCGGCGCGCTGTCGTCCATCTACATCGCGACCCCGATCGCGGTGGACCTGAAGATGCGCGACGCCCGGTACAAGGCGCAGGCCGCCCGGGTGCAGGCGCGTCGGGACAACCTGGCCCGCCGTGCCGCCGCGACCGGCGAAGCGACCGGCGAGGTCGTCAGCGGTGGCGACATCGTGGAGTCGACCGACGACGAGTCGCTGCAGGCCGAGTTGCGCAAGGAGAAGGCCATGGCGGCCGCGGCGGGCGTGCCCGCGCGGACCGGCAAGGCGAGCGACGCGCGACGCCGCCCGACGGGCAAGAAGCACCGTTGAAGCTCGACCGCGCCCTAGGGCTGCTGCGTGAGGTCCCGGACTTCCCCCTGCCGGGGGTCGTCTTCCGGGACCTCACGCCGGTCCTCGCCGACCCGGACGCTCTGCGCGCCGTGGTCGACGCCCTCCAGGACAAGATCCACCCGGACACCCAGGTAGTGGCCGCGATAGAGTCGCGCGGCTTCCTGCTGGGCGCTGCTCTGGGTTACGGCTGGCACTACGGCGTCGTGCCGCTGCGCAAGCCGGGCAAGCTGCCTTCGGTCGCGCACCGCGTGTCCTACGACCTGGAGTACGGGACGGCCACGCTGGAACTGCCGGCGGAGGCCATCGTGCCGGGGCAGCACGTCGTCGTGGTGGACGACGTGCTGGCGACCGGCGGCACCGCCGCGGCGGCGTGCGAGCTGGTCGAACGCGCCGGTGGCGTGGTCACCGGTATCTCGGTCGTGCTGGAGATCCCCGGCTTGGGCGGCCGCGAGCGCCTGGCCGGCCGTGACGTCAACGCCCTGCTGACCGTCTGACCTGCTGACCGTCCGACCTGCTCCGGGTTCACGCCGCGAGGGCGGTGGGTGGTCGGTGGAGGAGGTTCTGGCGGGGTAGTCGGGCGGGGTCGACGTGGCGGGGTGGGATGAACGCCGGCACTCCGCCGGTCATGGTGATCCTCCAGCGTGAGTGGTGGACCAGGCTGTGGTGGGCCCGGCAGAGCAGGACCATGTTGGCGAGGTCGGTGTCGCCGCCGTCGGCCCAGTGCCGGACGTGGTGCGCGTCGCACCACTTCGGTGGTCGGCCGCAGCCCGGGAACGCGCATCCCCGGTCCCTGGCGTGCAGTGCCTTGCGCTGCGCCACGCTGACCGTGCGCTTCGTCCTCCCCAGGTCCAGCACCTCGGAGCCGGCTCCGAGCACGACCGGGATGACCTTGGCGTCGCAGGCGATCCGCCGGGCCTGGGATGCGCTCAAGAAGTGGTCGCCGTCGAGCACCGCGTGCCCCGCGCCGCGCCGCAACGTCTCGAAGTCGAGGGTGACGCTGATGTGGGGGCGTTCCCCGGCTTCGGAGGGCAGGTCACCCGACCGCGAGGCCAGCGATACGAGGTCGCCGAACGCCTCGCCCCACCGGTGCGCCCGGTCCTTCGGGCCGTCGGGTCGGGGTGTGGCGAGTGGTTCGAGCATCGCGGTGAAGCGGGCGCCGGTCTCGGCGGACAGTTCGCCCCAGAACTCCAGTCGCCCGCCGGGCAGGTCTCGCACGTGCAGGGTGTCGGCGGGTTCGGCGGCGGGTTCGTCCCACTCGTCGGCCGCCTCCTGGTCGATCCGGTCCCGGATCCGGTCGGCCAGCCGCCGCACCGCTTGGGGTTCGACGGAGCGGGCGGCCTCGACCAGGATCGCCTCGGAGGAGTCGGGCAACTTGAGCGTGGTGATCGCCCGGGTCAACTCCCGCAGATGAGCATCGGACAACTCGTGCTCGGCCAACGCCGCACCGACCTCCGGGTGCGAGGGCGGCAGCGGTTGGCCGGTGGGGGTGATCGAGGGCAGGAACAACGCGACCTGCGCGATCCACTGCTTCATCTCGGCGGGGTTCGCCCGTGCCAGGTGTCGGAACGAGTCCACGTCGTAGCCGCACCGGAGCACCTCGGCCAGCAGTTCCAATCGCCGCCGGTGCAACGCCCGCAGGGATGCCTCGACCGAGGCGACGGCGGCGAAGAGGCCGTCCTCGGTGAGCAGCGCGGGCGATGTGTCCATGACCAAATGATATTCGAACGAGCATTCGGCCGGCATCGCTCGATCAAGTGAAACCGTTGCAGCATAACGACTTTCGCCTACCAGTGGGCGACGCCGAAGTCGCCGATCACGAGCAGGTCCGGCTCGGGCGGCTCGGTCGAGGAGTGCACGGCGGTCTGGAGGGCTTCCGCTTCGAGCACGAGCGCGTCGGCCCCCGTGATGGTGAAGTCGTCGGCCGCCCGCTTGAACCAGAGCAGCGCCGATTCGCGGTCGCCCTGGGCCAGCCGGGCCCGTCCGAGCAGCACGCGGCACTCGCCGCGCTCCTCGGCGATCCCGGTGTCGGCGTCGTACTCGGCGTAGAGCTCGTCGGCCCGGGTGAACTTCGCGACCGCGTTGTCCAGGTCGCCCGTCAGGAGCGCGTGCGCGCCGAGTTCGCGGACGGCCCACGCGACGCCGGCGTTGTTCTCGCACGTGAAGTGCATCTCGACCAGTTGGACGAGGCACCCGGTGATGGCGTCGGCCATGCCGCGGGCGCGGTAGATGCTCGCCAGCAGGTCGAGGGCGAAGGCGTGGTGGGCGAGCCGGTCCTCGGTGGCCAGTTCGAGGCAGAGGTCCCGGCGGATCCCGACCGCGCGCGTGGTCATGGTGGTGGCGGCTTGGAAGAGGCGCATGCGGGCGTAGACCTGCGCGGCGACCTCCAGCGGGACGGCGGCGGACTCCGAGAGGGGGTGGCGCTCGGCGAGGGCGAGGGTCGCGCGGTGCACCTCCAGCGTGGCCGCCAAGCCGTAGCTGTGCGGCACCTCCAGCCACTGGCAGCGGAGGCGCTCCGCCACTTGGTCTACGTTCTCCGTCATGCGTGCCACCCTATAGTTTGCGGCGGGCAAACCTCTGGCAAGCAATAGGGTGAACTCTGCGTGCAAGTCGACTACGCACAGTGGCTAAGGTGATCGTCATGGCGGTAGGAACCACGCGTGCCAAGCGAAGGCTCGGCCGACACGTCAAACCGATCGTGGAACGGGCAGGACTCAAGCCCGCCGAGGTCGCGGACCTGGTCAAGACGTCGAAGGACACGGTCAACCGACTGCTGTCCGGCGACCACCTGCCGCGTTACCCGACGTTCCTGGCGATCATGATGGTCCTCAAGGCGACCGATGAGGAGCTGGGTGAGGGCACCGCGCTCTGGGAACGCGCGAACGTGGACGCGGTGGTGGTCGAGCACGCCTCCGCTCTCTCGCCGGGTTACCTGCGGTTCCGGATGGACGAAGGAGAGGCGACCGCGGAACGCTCACTCGACCCGACGATGATTCCGGGAATCCTCCAGCTCGGCAGCTACGCCGAAGAGATGGGTCGAGGCGCTCCGGCGTTGACCGCGGGCAAGGGGTGGACCGCCCAGGCGGCTGCCGAGCGTCGTGATCGGCAAGGCTTGCTCTCCCGTGCATTCCACCCACTCCAGCTGCACGCGCTGATCGACGAAGCGGCGCTGTACCGCGTGGTCGGAGGCCGTGAGCTGATGTATGAGCAGTTGACGCACCTGTTGACGGTCGCCCAGCAGGACAACGTCACCCTTCAGATCGTCTCCTTCGACACCGGTGCCTATGGCCCGCAGCTCGGCGCGTTGACCCTGCTCGACTACCCCGAGCCAGAGGAACCGCTCTCGGTCTACGTGGAGGGCCACAGCGGGATCAAGGTCGTGGAGAATGAGCGGATGGTGAGCAGGCTGGTCGAGGCTTGGGACGACGTGGCCCGGCTGGCGCTCGATCCGAAGCAATCCGCGAAGTGCATCCGAGAAGTGAGGGACGCCAGGTATGCCTGACCAGCAGGATCGGTGGCGGAAGTCGACCTACAGCTCCACCCAGCCGGACTGCGTCGAGCTGTCCGTGACCGTCGAGTCGACCGCCGTTCGGGACAGCAAGCAGCCGGAAGCGGGGCAGTTGAGGTTCCCCCGGACGAGCTTCGCGGCGTTCCTGGCGGGTCTCAAGAGCGACCAGACGGCGGGTTCAGGCTGGTGAAACCCGACCGGTCGCGCTGATTGACAGGTGCTGCTCGTCGTGTGAACTGCACCGCTCATCGGCTCGTCGCCGGGGTCGGGCCCTCAACGGAGTTATCCTCGGTTCCTAGACCCGAGGAGCGTGGTTGAGCCAGGACACCGAACCCGCCCAGACGTCGCAGCCCGTGCCCGCACGGCCGCCGTCGGCGACGAGGCGCGTGCGCGCGCGGCTGGCACGTCGGATCACCGCCCAGCGCGCCGCGCCGGTCAAGCAGGTGCTCGAACCGCTGGCCGCCGTCCACCGCGACCTGCACCCGAAGGCCGACCTGGCGCTGCTCCAGCACGCCTACGACGTGGCGGAGGAGAAGCACCGCCCGCAGCGGCGCAAGTCCGGCGACCCCTACATCACGCACCCGCTCGCCGTGGCGACGATCCTGGCCGAGCTGGGCATGGACACCACCACGCTGGTCGCCGCCCTCCTGCACGACACGGTGGAGGACACCGACTACTCGCTGGACCAGCTGCGGGTCGACTTCGGCACCGAGGTCTCGCTCCTCGTGGACGGCGTCACCAAGCTCGACAAGGTCAAGCTCGGCGCGGCGGCCGAGGCGGAGACCATCCGCAAGATGGTCATCGCCATGGCCAAGGACCCCCGGGTGCTGGTCATCAAGCTCGCCGACCGGCTGCACAACATGCGCACCATGCGGTTCCTCCCGCCGGAGAAGCAGGCCCGCAAGGCGCGCGAGACGCTGGAGGTGCTGGCGCCGCTGGCGCACCGCCTCGGCATGGCGACGGTGAAGTGGGAGCTCGAGGACCTGGCGTTCGCGATCCTCCAGCCGAAGAAGTACGACGAGATCGTGCGCCTGGTGGCCAACCGCGCGCCGTCGCGCGACACGTACCTGGGCGGGGTGATCACCGAGCTGTCCCAGCAGATGGCGGCGGCCCAGATCACGGCCAAGGTCGAGGGCAGGCCCAAGCACTACTACTCGATCCACCAGAAGATGATCGTGCGCGGTCGGGACTTCGACGACATCCACGACCTGGTGGGCGTGCGCATCCAGGTGGACGAGGTCCGCGACTGCTACGCGGCGATGGGTGTCGTGCACGCGCTGTGGCAGCCGATGCCGGGCCGGTTCAAGGACTACATCGCGCAGCCCCGGTTCGGGGTGTACCAGTCGTTGCACACGACGGTCATCGGACCGGACGGCAAGCCGCTGGAAGTGCAGATCCGCACCTACGACATGCACCGGACCGCCGAGTACGGCATCGCGGCGCACTGGCGGTACAAGGAGACGCGCGGCACGCACAGCGGCAAGGGCGTCGAGGTCGACGAGATGGCCTGGATGCGCCAACTGCTCGACTGGCAGCGCGAGGCCGCCGACCCCGGCGAGTTCCTGGAGTCGCTGCGGTTCGACCTGGCCGCGCGGGAGATCTTCGTCTTCACGCCGAAGGGCGACGTGGTGACGTTGCCGACCGGGTCCACGCCGGTCGACTTCGCGTACGCCGTGCACACCGAGGTGGGTCACCGGTGCATCGGCGCGCGGGTGAACGGTCGGCTCGTCGCGCTGGAGCGCAAGCTCGAGAACGGCGAGGTCATCGAGATCTTCACCTCGAAGGCGGAGGGCGCGGGCCCGTCCCGCGACTGGCTGTCGTTCGCGGCCTCGCCCAGGGCCAAGGCGAAGATCAAGCAGTGGTTCGCGAAGGAGCGCAAGGAAGAGGCCATCGAGGTCGGCAAGGACGCCATCGCGAAGGAGGTCCGACGCGTCGGGCTCCCGTTGCAGAGGCTGGTGTCGGCCGACTCGATGGGCGCGCTGTCGAAGGAGCTGCACTACCCCGACGTGTCGGCGCTGTACGCGGCCGTGGGGGAGGGGCACACGTCCGCGCGGCACGTCGTGCAGCGGCTGGTGGCGCAGCTCGGCGGGGTGGAGCACGCCGAGGAAGAGCTGGCGGAGCGGTCGACGCCGTCCACGGTGGCGCGGCGGCGGGTCACCGGCGACGCGGGTGTCGTCGTCAAGGACGCGGCCGACGTCTGGGTCAAGCTGGCGCGCTGCTGCACGCCCGTGCCGGGTGACGACATCCTCGGCTTCGTGACCCGCGGTGGCGGCGTGTCGGTGCACCGGACGGACTGCACCAACGCGGACGAGCTGCTCAAGACGCCCGAGCGGCTGCTGGACGTCGAGTGGGCGCCGTCGTCGTCCTCGGTGTTCCTGGTGGCGATCCAGGTGGAGGCGCTGGACCGGCACCGGCTGCTGTCGGACGTGACGAAGGTGCTCGCCGACGAGAAGGTCAACATCCTGTCGGCGTCGGTGACGACGTCGCGGGACCGGGTCGCGGTGTCGCGGTTCTCGTTCGAGATGGGCGACCCGAAGCACCTCGGTCACGTGCTGAAGGCGGTTCGCAGCGTGGAGGGCGTGTACGACGTGTACCGGGTGACGTCGGCGTCGTGACCGGGTGACGTCGGCGTTCTGACCGGCCGACCGCGCCTACGCGTCCGACGCGTCCGACGCGCGGGGCTCGTCCACGGCCAAGGGCTCCTTCTCGGCCTTGGCCGCCAGGAGCAGCACCAGCAGGCCCAGCACGACGGTCGTCACCCCGAGCGCGACCTGGACCCCGGTGATGGCCGACAGCCCTCCGACCGCGGGCCGCATGAGCGCCATCCCGACGTAGCTCGCCCCGATCACCTTCGCCTGGTCCTTGACCGAACCCCGCCCGGCCGCGCTCAGCGCCAACGGGTGGGCGGGTTGCAGGCCCAGCCCGGCCATGGCCAGGCCGATCGCGACGACCGTCACCGAGTCCGACCACGTCGCGGCCACCATGCCGACGATCCCGACGGCCGCCGTGACCCGCAGGACGACCGTCGCGCCGTAGCGGTCGGCCAGCGGACCACAGACGAAGAGGATGACGGTGGCGCCGGCGATGAAGGTGACGTTCCCGATCCCGTACATCGTCGGCGGGGCGCCCAGTTCGCGGAACACCAGGCTCGCCCAGTCCATCACCGCGAGCTGCATGCCCAAGCCGGCGGCGGCCAGCACGCACAACGCCGTGACGGGCACCTTCCGGCTCGGAGCGGCGTTGCGCACCGGGGTTCGCCGGGGCGCGGGCAGGTACCGCCACACCGCGAGGACGATGAAGCACCCCGCGAGCCCCACCGCGATGGCGTACGGGCCGACGCCGGTCCGCCCGGCGGTCGCCGCACCCGCGCTCGCGCCGAGCAGCGAGCCCAGCGCGGCGGGGATGTCGAGGAAGGTGATCAGCGTGCGGCCGGTCTGCTTCTCGGCGTCGGTGGCGGAGCGGGCCATGCCGAGGTCCAGCAAGGCGTTGACCGCCCCGCTGGCCAGGAAGGCCGCGAACAGCATCGTCCACGAGCCGGCCAGGCCGATCAGCGGCGTCAGCACGCAGAACGACAGGGCTCCCAGCCGGGCGGCGGCCCGTGCGCCGTAGCGGTCCGCGAGGCGGGGCGCCAGCGTGAGGATGACCGCCGTCAGGCCGACCGCCTGGCCGAGGAGGGCCAGCGCCAGGCTCTCGGCGGACAGGCCGAGGGACGTCACGATCTCCGCGTAGCGGGGCGCGAGCGCCGCCGACAGCGCCGTGTTGACGAAGTACAGCCCGCCCAGCGCGATCATCGGCCACAGTGCGGATCGCTGCTTCACAGCCCCCTCCGGTGGCCGGCGCTCCTCACGATCGGGTTCGTCACCCGGTCGGCCGTGAAGCCGGGAGACCTCTCGGCGATGCCGGCCAGCTCCCCCTTGTGCTCCCGGATCTTCTCGAAGACCCGGTCCAGCCACACCGGGAAGTCGGGGTGCCGGAGGAACTTGTTGTGGATGAAGATCGCCCGGTCGTGCACGAGCGTCGAACCGGGGTAGGAGAGCTCCGCGCCGCCGACGCAGGTGCTCCACGCCGGGTCCTGGTGAGTGGGGGTGAAACCCGCTTCCGCCCAGATGCCCTCCGCGGTGAGCGCCAGCCGGAGGTCGTCCGGCGTCAGGCCCCACTCGTCCTCCAGCGCCTCGGTGCACAGCATGTAGAGGCAGAAGAAGGGCGGGTACTCGGCGTCGACCGGAGGCACCCACAGGACCGGTGTGGGGAACCGCCCGCGATCCCGCACCAGGTCGGTGATCACGCGCCGGTTCTCCCGCACCTGCAACCGGTAGTGCAGCGCTCGCAACCACTGGACGAGCATCAGCACCGCCGGCTGCTCGCCCATCCGCTGGTTGCCGGCCGGGACCGGTCCGAGGTCGGCGGCCGGGATCGGGTCGCCGCGCTCGGGCCCGTTGCCGCAATCGGTGTCCGCCCGGACGAGCGCCGCCAGGTACGGGTCCGAGGCCACGACCATCCCGCCCTCGCACGACGGGGTCGCCTTCCCCTCGCCGTGAGCCGAGATGGAGGCGGTCGGGGCCGGTCGGCCGTCGTAGCGGGCCGCGCCGCCCAACGCGTTGTCGTGGTGCACGGCGACGTCGTGCCGCTCGCCGAGTTCGACGATCTCCTCGATCGGGCCGAAGTTGCCGTACATGGTCGCGGGGACCACGGCCAGCACGCGGTCGGCGTGGCGGTCCAGGTAGTCGGCGACGACCTCGCTGTCCATCGTGGCGTCCGGCCGTGCGTCGATCGGCACCAGCGTCGGCGTGCGACCCAGTTCGGCCGCCACGCCCAACCGGACGCCGTGGTGGGCCGAGGCGTGGGTCAGGTCGGCGACGAGCACCTCGTCACGCCCGTCGGCCCACTCCAGGCCACGTCGGCGCAGTTGTGCGCGGAGGCCACTGGCGATCGCCAGCGTGCCGTTGGGCTGGCCGACGCCGTAGCGGTACCCCGTGGTGTCGGCCACCACCTGCTCGAGGATTGCCCGCCACTTCGCCGGGACGTGGCTGAACCCCACCCACTGGCCGCTGTCGGTGACCTCGGTGAGCGCCGCCGTCTCGATCAGTCCGGACAGGGGCCAGATCGGGGCGTCCTCCGCTGTGACGACCGGGTCGCCGCCGAGGGCTGCCGGCATCGTGCTCATGACTCCACTCCTGTCTGTGCGTTGTGGGCGGACTTCGCGTTGGGGACGGACTTCAAGAGCCCGCGATGGGCAGCCGCTCCTCGACCGGGCCGCCGATCGCGATCGACTCGCCGGACCGCGCCGACACCAGGGCCAGGTCCACCATGCGCTGGAGCGTGACGGCTTCGTCCGCGGTGACGACCGCGGTGCTGAGCCCCAGCGCGGAGTCCCTGAAGTTGGCCAGCTGGTCGCGGATCGCCTCGCGGACCAGTCTCGGCCGTGCGCGGGCGAGCGGCGCGGCGGAGCCGTGGAACCGGGGGAGCAGGTCCGGCGCCATGGCGGTCTGGTGCGTCGGCATGGGCAGCCGCAGTCGTCCGAGCGGCCCTTCCACCTCCAGGTGGGTTTCCTCTCCGACGAGGGTGTGGGACGCGTACGCCACCGCGACGGTCGCGGTGGACCCGTTGCCCATCCGAACGGTCAGCGAGGCGTTGTCGGTCGCGTCCCGGTCCGGTTCCGGCGGCACGTGGTTCCAGGTCGTGGCCTCGACCGCGACGGGGTCCGGGCAGTTCATCAGGTACCAGGAGAGGTCGAGCACGTGCACACCCAGGTCGGTCAGGGCGCCTCCCGCGCTCTCCCGGAATCCGGCCGGGCTCCACTGCGGGAAGCCCCGGCGGCGCAGCCACCTGCCGGTGATCCTGAGTGGCTGACCGACCGCCCGGACGATTCCCACGCAGTCCCGGAAGACGTGCCGGTACAGCAGTCCGTAGGTGAGGACCAGTCCTCGCTCGTCGGCCGCCTCCGCCATCCGGGCGGCTTCTGCCACGTTGGTCGCGGGTGGTTTTTCGCACATGACGTGCTTGCCCGCCTGAAGGGCTTCCAGGGTGAGCGCGCAGTGCGACGCCGGCCAGGTGCAGATGCTGACGACGTCCACCGCGTCGAGCAGTTCGCGAAGTCCGAGTTGCCTGATGCCGAAGGTCGCGCACATCCGCTCGGCGCGCGGGGCGTCCCGATCGTGTGCCGCGACCAGTTCCACTCCCGGTATTTCCTGGTACGCGGACGCGTGGTTGTGCGCCATCTGCCCGCATCCAATGATTCCGGCTTTGAGTTTCTTCACGGCTGGCGTCCCGATCCTATCGAGTCGGCGAGTGTGCTATTCGTTTCGCGTGTTCGTGGACCTTCCGCACCGCGACGGCGTACGACTCGACGAAGTCGTCGCTCAACGCGGCGGCGTGTTCGATGACCAGGACCGACTCGTACAGGCGTGCCGCCACGGGGCAGTCGTACCGGCTCGGGTCGAGTTCGTCGGTCCCGTGCACGGTCCCGATCAGCGGGTCTTCCGCCGGTTGGTACAGGCGCGAGCGGTTCAACGGTTCGTAGACCCGTGACACCTCGACGTCCAGCTCGGCCGTGAGGGCCTGCGCCAGCAGGTCCGGGGACAGGCCGCCCCACTGTTCGCGGGGGTAGCGGGCGGCCCACTTGTAGGTCGGGGCGACGACGTCCGGCTGAGCCGGGAACGGGTCGACCCCGGGCAGGCTCGTCGCGAGGTCGTCGAGTCGGCGCCAGACCTCGGTCCGCGCCGCCTGGCGCGTCTCGAACTCGTCGAGCTGCGCTCGCGCGAGAGCCGCGGACAGGCCGGGCAGCCGGTCGTTGCCGGCGGGGATCCCGATGGCGTCACCGCAGGGCCGGCCGCAGTTCGCCAGCGAGCAGAGCTGCTCCGCGAGCAGGCCGTCCCGCGTGGTGATCATGCCGCCTTCGCCGCAGGTGAGCGTCTTGCTGGCCTGGAGGCTGAAGGTGCCGGCCGTGCCGATGGCGCCGACGGGCTCACCCCGGTAGCGCGCACCGTGCGCGTGCGCGCAGTCCTCGATCAACGCGATCCCGCGCTCGTCGGCGATGCGCTTCAGCTCCCCGAGGTCGGCGACCCGGTTGTACAGGTGCACCGCGATGATCGCGAACGTCCTGTCGTCGACGAGCGCCTCGACCGAGGACGGGTCCAGGCAGAGGGTCTGCTCGTCGACGTCGGCCAAGCGCGGCACGAAGCCCTTCTCGAGCGCGGCGGTCGCCGTGGCGCTCCACGTCAGGGCGGGGACGATCACGTTGTCCCCGACTACCGGCTTCCTCAGCCCGAGCCGTCGCGCGTGAGCGGAGATCGCGGTCAGCGCCAGCGCGATCGCCCTGGTCCCGTTGCTCACGGGGATGCTGTGGAAGTCGTTCGCGCCATTGCCGTGGACCTGGGTGAATTCCCGGGAGAGGGCCTCCTGCTCCGCGCCCAGCGACCCGACGGGCAGCAGGAGCGGCTCGGCTTCGCACGGCGCGCTGAGCGCCTGGGACGCGGGTTGGAAATCCGCCGCCCGCAAGTAGGAGTCGACGCGCGACCGGTCCGCACCGGTGATTATCGGCGTGCGCGTGGCCGATCCCGGATCGCGGACCGGGGGTCCGCCGAGGGCGACCGGGAGTTCGTCAAGATTTCTCATGGTCAGTCCCGGAGGTCGGAATTTCTGCCAAGGTGCGCCGGCGCGCCGATCACTTGGTCGGCATTCACGCCGGGCGGGCTGTCCGAATTGGACGCAGAGGTGATCTTCGGTCCCCAGACCTCGTCCTTGGCTTCATGACGAGACAGTGTTTCCCCGCTCCCGAACGGCACAAACGCCACTGCGGGATTCGTTTCTGCCCGGTCCGCTTGGAATACGCGAAACGCGCTGATCAATTCCCGCGCGATCACCGTCATTTCACGTCGCCTGGTATGGAGAAAATGTCCTGCCCGGACGCACGAAGCGCCCGCGGCCCGATCCTCCTTCAAGGACCGGGCCGCGGGCGCGTCAGCGAAACGTAAGGGGCCGGTGGGACCATCCGAGGATGTCGGCCTCACCGGGGCCGACGGGGAAGACGAAGGGGCCCGCTACTCCTCTCCCGAGTAGCGGGCCCCTTCGTGTCCGGGTGGCTGCCGTCGCAGGGGTTAAGCGACCGCGACCGACTCGAACTTGACTTCCTTGTTCGGCTTGCCGCCGCCGGGGCTCGGGTCGAACGCGCCGTCGTGGCCCGCGCGGGCCACCTCGTCGATCAACTTGAGACCGGCCTCGTCGAGGCTGCCGAAGACGGTGTAGTCGGGCGACAGCTGGGCATCGCCGTAGACGATGAAGAACTGGCTGCCGTTGGTGCCCTTCTGCGTCGCCTGGTCGAGGCCGGCGTTCGCCATGGCCAGGTAGCCGCGGCCGTAGGTCAGCTCCGGCCACGTCTCGTTGTCGAACGTGTAGCCGGGGCCGCCGGTGCCGGTGCCCGTCGGGTCGCCGCACTGCAGCATCTGCAGGCCCTCGGTGCCGATGCGGTGGCACGTGCTGCCGTCGTAGTAGCCCTGCTTGACCAGGCTGACGAAGCTGTTCACGGCGCACGGCGCCAGGGCGCGGTCCAGGGTCAGCTTCAGCTCGCCGATGTTGGCCTTGATGGTGGCGGTGGCGGTGCCGGTCGCGGGGGCGCTCGCCTCGGGGGCCTTGGTGCCCTCCTTGGACGCGGGCTCCGTCGACGGCCGGTACTCGCACGTGGCCGGGTCCGCGATGGGCGTCGGGCGCGTGGGCAGCGCCTTCACCTCGGTCGGGATCTCGATCGGGGCCGGGGTGGTCGAGCTGGCGGCGGCGTCGTCGCCGGTGCTGCTGAAGTCGGTCGTGGCGAGGAAGTACACACCGCCCGCGATGACGACGACGGTGACCGCCGTCGCGACGACCGCGATCACCCGGCGCCGCTTCGCGCGCTCCGCCCTGCGGACGAGCTGGCGTTCCAGCTTCCGCTTGGCCTGCTCGCGGCGCTGCACGTTGGTCGGCACCTGCAACCTCCCTGATCTCTGCGTCGACGGCGACGATCGGTCAGCAGTCTAGGGGGCGGGTATGTGACTGGTGTATGCCGGATAGGCTGCTCGGCGTGGTCCACAGCGATCCGTTGTCGATCCGTTGCCGTCGAGAGGTGATCCCGTGCTGGTGATCGGGTTCCCGACCGGCGCTCTGATGGCCAACTGCTTCGTGCTGGCCACGGGCGCGGGCGGGCCGTGCGTGGTGGTCGATCCGGGCCAGGGCGCGGCCGAGCGGGTCGCCGAGGCGTTGCGCGAGCACCGGCTCTCCCCGGTCGCCGTGCTGCTCACGCACGGGCACTTCGACCACACGTTCTCCGTCGCGCCCGTCTGCGACGGCAACGACATCCCCGCGTGGATCCACCCCGACGACCGCGAGATGCTGGCCGACCCGCTCAAGGGCATCAGCGCGCAGTCGCGGGCCTCCTTCGGCGGCAACCTGGAGATGCGGGAGCCGCGCGAGGTGCGCGAGCTGACCGACGGCGCCGAGCTGGACCTGGCCGGCCTCCGGCTGACCGTCGACCACACACCCGGCCATACCGGCGGGTCGGTGATGTTCCGGACCGGCACCGAGGAGGGCGGACGGCTCGTGCTGTCCGGCGACACCCTCTTCGCGGGCTCCATCGGACGCACCGACCTGCCGGGCGGCAACCACCGCGAGATCCTGACGTCGCTGCGCACGAAGGTGCTGACGTTGGCCGACGACACGGTGGTCCTGCCCGGCCACGGACCGACGACGACCATCGGTCGCGAGCGCGTGAGCAACCCGTTCCTGCTGGAACTGGCCTCACCGGGCGCGCCGGCCGCACCGCACCGAGGACTGTAGAGACCCGTGACGACCCCCTTCGCCGCGCCCAAGGGCGTTCCCGACTACTTCCCGCCCACCTCGGCGTCGTTCCTGGCGGTGCGCGACACGTTGGTGGAGTCGGCGCGCCGCGCCGGCTACGGCTACATCGAGCTGCCCGTCTTCGAGGACACCGCGTTGTTCGCGCGGGGCGTCGGCGAGTCGACCGACGTGGTCAGCAAGGAGATGTACACGTTCACCGACCGCGGCGGGCGGTCCATCACGCTGCGGCCCGAGGGCACGGCGGGCGTCATGCGGGCCGTCATCGAGCACGGCCTCGACCGGGGCCAGTTGCCCGTGAAGCTCGCGTACGCGGGCCAGTTCTTCCGCGCCGAACAGCCGCAGGCAGGTCGTTACCGCCAGTTCCACCAGGTCGGCGTGGAGGCGGTCGGCGTCGACGACCCGGCCCTGGACGCCGAGGTCATCGCCATCGCCGACGCCGGCTTCCGGGCGCTGGGCCTGACCGGCTTCCGCCTCGAACTGACGTCACTCGGCGACTCCACGTGCCGCCCGCAGTACCGGGAGAAGCTCCAGGCCTTCCTCGCCGAGCTGCCCCTGGACGACGAGACCCGCCGACGCGCCGAGCTGAACCCGCTGCGCGTGCTGGACGACAAGCGCCCCGAGGTCCGCGAACTCGTCGCCGACGCGCCCCTCATGGTGGACAACCTCTCCGCCGAGTCCCTCGCCCACTACGAGCAGGTCAAGGGCTACCTCAACGAGCTGGGCGTGAAGTTCGTGGAGAACCCGCGGATGGTCCGCGGCCTCGACTACTACACGAAGACGACCTTCGAGTTCGTGCACGACGGCCTGGGCGCCCAATCCGGCATCGGCGGCGGCGGTCGCTACGACGGCCTCATGGAACAACTCGGCGGCCAACCGCTGTCCGGCGTCGGCTTCGGCCTCGGCGTCGACCGCGCGCTGCTCGCCTGCCAGGTGGAGGGCGTCACGCCGGGCGACCAGACCCGCTGCGACGTCTACGGCGTGCCGCTGGGCGAGGCCGCGAAGTCCCGCCTGGTCGCCCTCTCCGCTCCTTTGCGCGCCGCCGGTGTGCGGTTCGACCTGTCCTATGGTGGCAAGGGCCTCAAGGGCGCGATGAAGGGCGCCGACCGCTCGGGCGCGCGCTTCGCCCTCGTCCTGGGCGAGCGCGACATCGAGGCCGGTGTCGTGCAGGTGAAGGAGTTGTCGTCGGGCGACCAGCGCGAGGTGCCGCTGGCGGACGTGGTGATCTCAGTGCTGGAGGCGTTGGGCCGGTGAGCGAGCGGATTGCCCTTGACCTGCTTGACCCGAAGTCGGTGCGCAAACGCGCGCGGACGGTGGCCATCGGCGCGCTGATCGTCGCCGCCGCGTTCGGCGGGTTGCTCGGGCTGCTCGCCGGCCGGACCGCCGGGCTCGTCGCGGCGGCCGTCTTCGCCGTCCCCCTCCTGCTGCTGGCCTGGTCGGAAGCCAGGAGACGGGTGTGGCTGGAGGGCCACGTCCTCTCCGTCCGCGCCTTCGGCACGCGTTCGGTCGACCTGCACACCGCCGACCAGTTGGACCTGCTGGTGACCGACGTCCGAGGCGCCCGCACCGTCGGCCTCTTCGTCCGCGGCGGCGGCAAGGCGATCAACCTCGCGCTGGCCATCTACGCCGGGACGGGCGGCCGCGAACAGGGCGTCCTCCCACTGCGCAAGCTGGCCGACGTGCTGGCCGGCCGAGGCGACCCCCCTGGCCTCGTCTTCTCCGAACTCCTGGTCGCCCAACTGCGCGCCGAGGCCCGGGGCCTGGCCGCCGCCGACCGCCCGCTCTACCAACTGGGCTCCAAAGCCCCGACCGGCCGCCTCGCCCAGAAGCTGAACCCGGAAGCCATCTCCCGCTTCGTCTCCACCCTCGACCAACCCTGACACCACCACCACACGTCCACTGGCACGCCTTGCCCCCAAAGGAGGGCTTCGTGTCATCCCGCCGACCTGGCTCCGCCCTACCGCGCGTGTCAAGGGGGGCGCTGTCTCACCTATACCCGCACCGTCCACTGATGTCGCCCCCCTTGATACGTGTGGTAGCCCGTAGGGAGGTCGGTGGGATGACACGAAACCCGACCAACAACGGACCCGCCGCCGAACCACCCACCGGCCCGTCATCCTGCTGATCTGCCCGTCCGGCGAGGACTCTTTAAAGCACCTACTCCACCCTGCCCATCCACCCTGCCCGCCCATCCACCCTGCCCATCCGCCTTAATCGTCGGGCAATCCCCACGTGCCCTTGGGCGGCGCGGGGGACTGGGTGGCCGTCGCGTCGGTCGTCGCCGGCGCGCCGCCGATGAACCGGATCAGCGAGTCGTCGTGCTCGACCCGCCCCGGGAACGGGTCACCGGCCGTCAGCCGGGTCAACGCCGCCACCGGCAGCTCGACGTGCGACCCGACCAGCACGAAGTTGCCGAACCGCCTGCCCTTGAACACCGCCGGCTCCGCCAGCACGCACACGTGCGGGAACACCGCGCGGACCGTCGCGGCCTGGGCCCTGGCGAACGCCAGCTTCCCGCCGTCACCGATGTTGGCCGCGTAGACGCCACCGGCCCGCAGCGCCCGCGACGCCAACGCCACGAACTCCACCGACGTCAGGTGCGCGGGCGTCCGCGACCCGGCGAACACGTCCGTCACCACCAGGTCGAACGCCGCCTCGGGCGCCTTCTCCAGCACCGCCCGCGCGTCGCCGTTGCGGATCCGCAGCCGCCAGTTCCGGTCCAACGGCAGCACGCCCCGCACCAGGTCGACCAACGCCGCGTCGATCTCCACCACCTGCTGGCTGGACCGCGGTCGGGTCACCGCGATGTACCGGGGCAACGTGAGCGCGCCGCCGCCCAGGTGCAGCGCCCGGATCGGCTCGCTGCCCGGCGCGACCAGGTCGGCGACGTGGCCGAGCCGCCGCAGGTACTCGAACTCCAGGTGCCCGGGGTCGTCCAGGTCCACGTGGGACTGCGGCGTGCCGTTCAGGCGCAGCATCCACGCCCTCGGCACGTCCGGGTCCGGGATCAGTTCCGCGATGCCCGAGTCGACCTCACGGCTGATGGTCTCGTCGGCTTTCCGGATCCGTCCCACCCGACGATTATCCCGGTAGCGACTGCGTGCGGCGCTTGCGGTCCGGCAGGCGGTCGACCAGCCTGCCCAGGCGCTCGGTCGTGCCCTGCAACGGCCCGAGCGCGGCGGCCAGCACGCGGATCGACTCGTCCAGCTGCCCGGTGTTGCCGGCCAACGTGGCGATCCGGGGCTCCAGCTCCGTCAGCTGCCGCTGCACCGCCTCCAGCTGGTGCAACGCCTCGGGCATCTCGTTGGCCAGGAACGTGGCGAGCTGCTCCAGCCGTTCCAGCGTGCCCCGCAGCTCCGCGACCTGCGGCAACGCCTGCGCCAGCGGCGTCAGCTTCTCCAGCGCGTCGGCGATCCGCGGCAACGCGAGCACGCCCGACACCAGCCCGGTGGCGACACGGGCGGTGAGACCCAACACGGTCCGCAGCATGGCGGTACGGTAACCGGATCCTCGTTCTCTCGCCTCGCTCACTCGAAGCTCACTCGAACATGAGCACCGGTTTGAGCACCCGGTGCGCGAGCGCGGCTTGTGCCGCGTCCTCGATTTCCTCGAACGCGAACGGCGTGGTGAGACGTTCCACTGGTAGTTGCCCGCCCCGGTGGAACTCGACGAGCTTTGGCAGGAATTCCTGCGCCACGGCGTCGCCCTCGATGACGCCTTGCGCGCTGATGCCACGGGACTGCAGCCGCGTGATGTCGAGCGACAGGTCGGTGCCCGCTCCGACGAGCGCGACCCGCCCGGTGGAGCGCAGCATGGCGATCGCCTGGCGCACCGCGTCGGAGCGGCCGGTGGTGTCGACGGCACAGTGCGCACCGCCGGAGGTCAGCTCCTCGACCGTGGTGACGAGGTTCGTCTCGGTCGGGTCGAACGCCGCGGTGGCGCCGAGTTCCAGGGCCAGGCCGCGGCGGGTGGGCGATGGTTCCACGACGATGATCGGAGAGCACCCCGCGATGCGGGCACCCATGACCGCGGACATGCCGACGCTGCCCGCGCCGAACACCAAGACCGCTGTGCCCGGTTGTGCTCGGAGAACGTTCAACACGGTGCCGACGCCGGTCTGCACGCTGCACCCCAACGGGGCCGCGACGAGCGGCGGCAGATCCGGCGGCACGCGGACGACCGTGCGTTCGTGAACGATCGCATGCGTCGCGAAGCTGGACTGGCCGAAGTACCCGGCGTGGACGACTTCGCCGAGGCGGGAGAGCGGCGACGAGCCGTCGCTACGGCCTCCGGAGGAGTTCAGCAGGCCCAGTGAGCCGCAGTAGGCGGGATGCCCGTTGAGGCATGAGTGGCACTCCCCGCAACTGTTGTACGACAAGCACACGGTGTCGCCGACCTCCACGTGCGACACCGCAGTCCCGACTGCTTCGACGGATCCCGTCCCCTCGTGACCGAAGACCATCGGCAGCAGGTGTCCTGGCCACGTGTCCCGGTTGCGCAGATCCGTGTGGCAGATCCCGACCGCGCTCATGCGCACCAGGACTTCACGGGGTCTAGGCGGTTCGAGGTCGACTTCACGAAGCCGAAAAGGACCGCCCTTGGTGTGCACGATTGCCGCAACGACTCGCATGGGACCTCCGCGGTCAGCTCGTCATGACTTCGGAGACTACGTCGCGTCCGCCGTGGCGAGTCCGCAACAAGAGTGCTCACGTGACCGCCACATTTTTGCGGTCTCCGGTATCGGCTGTGGCCGGGGACGGCCCTCCGCCCACCACCCCGATCGGAGGGGATAGCATTCGCGCCATGGCGGAGCGGAGCGTCCGTGCACTACCGTTGCCATGCCTCGTACCAATTCAATCATCGGAGAACTCCACCATGACTGAACGAGTTCGACTCGGTCTGCACGAGCACTTCAGCGGTCACCGCTACAACGTTCTCGGATTCGGGCACTACGTCGTCGGCGATGGTGTCGAGGAGAACGTGGGTGACGAAGTCGTCGTCTATCACGCGACGTTCACGTCGGCCGCCTATGGGGAGCAGCACACGTGGGTGAGGCCGGTCGACAACTTCGTCGAAGAGGTCGAGGTCGATGGGACTCGGGTGCCGAGGTTCCGTTTCGTCGGAGAGGAGGGGGACACGACTGGTCAGGTTGAGCAGTAGGAGTCACCGCGTACTGCTGGTGAACCGATACGGAGCGCTAAAGTCCATCGGTTGGCTCATCGGCGAGAAGCGTGCTGTCGACGACCGCCTCGAGGCTCGTGGTCCGATGGTGTACGGCTCGTTGGCGATGAGCGCCACCACCCAAGTGACGAAGCCTGCGCACGAGAGAGGTGACGGTGCGCCAGTCGCCATTCTCCTCGAGGTGTGGGCGTAGTCGACTGACCAGTCGCTCTACCGCTTCTACGTTCGTGACAAGTGCGGGATCGGTTCGCGCGCAGGTATCGGACAAGCCGTTGCGAGCGGCAGCCCAGAGAGCCGCGCGGATGTACGTGTCATCGTGTGCTGGAAACGGGTCTTCACGTTGCGTGGCCATTACTGCTTCGCACACCAAGGCCCGGATGACGACGACGAGGAGGAGGGTGTCCGCCACAGTGGGTTGGGTGTCGGCGACCCGCACCTCGACTGTCGGGAATCGCCGTGACGGTCGAGCCAGCCAGTAGATCCCGGATTCCTCCGAGGCGAGGCCGTACCTGTGCAGGCGTTCAACCTCGTCGTGGTACTGGGCACTGTCGAGGAGGCGTGGCGGTGCTGTGACGGTCGGCCACCGCGAGCTCAGCACTGCCCGCCAGCTGTCGTGTCCGGTGTCCATTCCCGCGTGGAACGGAGAGTTGGCGCTGATCGCGAGCAAGATGGCCAGGCTCGGTCGGAGGCGGGTGCACACCCGGACGGCGAGGTCGAGGTCGGCCACGCCCACGTGAACGTGCAGCCCGCAGGTGCCCTGTTCGTCGAGCAGCGCACCGAAGTGGTCCGCCATCCGCTCGTAGCGGCCCCCCTTCCGGACCGGAGGCGGGGGTGTGGTGCCCAGTGCCGGTGTGCCCGTCGCGGCGAGTGCCAGACCGTGGTTCGCCGCGAGTCTCCCGGCGAGTGCGCGTTGGCGGCGCAACGACAGCGCGATCTCGGGCACCGTCCGGCATACCGGGGTGACCACTTCGAACTGCATCGGCGTGAGTTCCGCCGCGGCCGAGAGGCCTACCGTTCCGGCATCGTCGACCAGTGCGTCTGCTCGTGCGACCGGCAACCGGGTAGCAGGGTCGATGACGAAGAACTCCTCTTCTACGCCTAGCGTTTCGCCTGGCCGCGGGGCTCCGTCTGCGGAACGCACCGTTCAGGTCACCCCTCGTCGCTCGGCGTTGTGCGGCGGGAGCGCCCAGAGCCGGGACGCGGCGTCGGCCAGCGTGGCGTCGCTGCGGTTGAACGCCACCCGCGCGAAGCGATGACCGGCGGGATTGTCGTCGGCGGTGAATGCGCTGCCGGGGAGCAGGAGCACCCCCACCCGGTCCGCCAGGAATCCGCAGAACTGCTCGGCGTTGCGGAACCCGTCGGGAACGGCAACCGTGAAGTAGAAGCCGCCTTGCGGCGTGGCGCAGGCGAATCCGGTGTCTCGGAAGACCTGGAGCGCCAAGTCGCGCGCGCGTTGCAGTTCGCTCCCACCCACCGCCTCCGCGGACAGGGTCAACGCGTGTTGGAAGGGTGCTGGTGCCCCGCCTGTCAGCACCTCGTGCACCGCCCTTATCCGACTCGCGACCACCGGAGCCGCACGCACGTAGCCGATTCGCCACCCGCTCACGGCGTGGCTCTTGGAGAAGCTGCCGATGCTGATCGTGTGTTCGCTGCGCGAGGTCAGGTCGGACACGGAAGTGAACTCGGCCCCGTCGTACACGAAGTCGCGATAGACCTCGTCACAGACGAGCCAGATGCCGCGTTCGGCGCACCAGTCGGCCGCCGTTGACAGATCGGCGCGCGACAGCACCGACCCGGTGGGGTTGTGTGGACTGTTCACCAGCAGGACGCGGGTCCGCTCGTTCATCGCCGCACGGAGGCTGTCGAGGTCCAGTTTCCACTCCGGTGGTCGCAGGCGCACGAACCTCGGCCTGCCGCCGGTCAATGCCAGCGCGGCGGCGAAGTTGGGGTAGTGAGGATCGAGCAGCACCACTTCGTCATCGTCGTCCACCAGGGTCAGCAGTGTCGCTGCCAATGCTTCTGTGGCACCTACCGTCACGATGAACTCGTCGGCGGAATGAGGAGAACCTGTCAAGCGCTCGGAGAGCGCTATGCGCAACGATTCGTCACCCACCGGCGCCGCGTATTGGTTGTGATCACCCTGCAAGGCCTCGATCGCGGCGCGCACCACTGATTCAGCCGTTGGCGGGTGTCGGGGAGTGCCGAGCATGAGGTCGACGACGTCGCCGTTCGGATGGCTTGGCACCCAACGGCCCAAGCCTTTCGGAGTGTGTGTCGCACGTCGTGCGATCCGCGGTTCTCCGCCCATCGACTCACCGCTCTGCCGAGTGCCGCCGGCGTCGGCGGTTGTTGCGGCGATGTTCCGCCCGGTGATCAGAGGATAGCGGGGGACTGCCTGGTGCGGTACGTTCTGGTTTCACCTCGCCCACCGGCCGAGGGGTGTCATCCGATTGGTGGAAAGATATTCCGCACTATTGCGGATCCTTCGGGTAACGGTGGTAGTGACAATGACTTGGGGAAGTCGTCACCGGCTGCGGTGGACGGCCGGTGCGGCAGCCGTGGCCATCGCTCAAGCGCTATCGGGTTTCCTGTTGTCCGACACGGCCGCTGCGCAGGAACCGGTGCCGGTGGTCCGCGTCCTCCCTGGCAGACTGGCGGTTCCACCCGATTCGACCGCCGTCGCCGACGTGCTGGTCGACACCGGTGCCGGCGATCCGGGCGGGTTGGCCTTGTCCTCGGTTCCGGTGGCGGGGGTGTCGGTCAACGCCACCACGGTCGAGACGACACCCACGACCATCCGCTGGCGGGCCGACGTCGCACGGGCCGGGTGGCGCTCGGGGGACGTCGACGTGGTCTTCGTCGTCACCAGGGGTGGAGCGACGGTGGCCACCGGCACGCTGGTGGTCACGCCGGTGAGCCCACCCGACCCCGGAGGGGTGGTCGAGGTGACGGTGTCGACGGAGTTGGACCAGTTGCAGGAGGCCCGGCCGCAGGAGGTCGTGATCGTCGTTCGCAACACCTCATCCGGACCTGTGACCGTGGACTTCGTGTCGGGGGTGGTGAGTGCCGATGTCAGGGTGTGTCTGCTCCCCGACGCCGGGACGGGCACCGGTGGAGGTCTGGACGGCGAACGGTGTGACCGGCGCCGGATGTCCGCCGAGCGTCGTGATCTGGACCGCGGCGAGGTCTCCACCTACTGGTTCGTCGTGGAGGCCACGGAGCGGACCCGGACAGGACGTCACCAGATCCTCTTCGTCACGAAGTCGTCCTACCTGAACGACAGCGGCGACAGGGCGAGCACTGAGACCGTGGTCAAGCACGCGTTCACGCATTCGGTGCTGGGTGAAGCCGAGTTCCTCACCGCCGTCGGCGTGCCGTCCTTCCTGCTGCTGCCCGGCTTCTTGGTGGTGATGGCATATCGGATACCCGCGCGACGTGCGCAGTCACGAGGGGTGGAGCTGCCCCCGTTGGACGTCAGCGCGCCGGAGTTCCTCGCCATCTCGGCGACGTTGTCGGTGGTGGCCATCCCGACGTACTGGTTGATCACGACGCTGCTCGGTCGACCGCACACATACCTGGCCGGCTACGGCGTCCGAGACCTGTTGGCTGTGTGGATCGGCTCTGTGGTGGTGGGTTTCGGCGCGTTCGCGATCCCTTGGGCCGTCACCACGACGCGAACCCGCCTGCGTACCCCGACACCGCACGACAGTCCGCTGACCGTGGTGGAGCGTCTCGCGAGATCCGGTAGTCCGCTCGTGCTGCCCCAGGTTCGGTTCGAGGTAACGGGAGGCGAGATCCGCCAAGGCTTCCTGGTGGTCGTGCCGGGCGGGCAGTCCGGGACGGCCTGGTGCTTGCCGCGCATCCGACTCTCCCTGTCGCCCGACACGGGGGACGACCGCCGGGCGGAGGTCCAGGCGGCGATGACCGGTCCGGCAGAAGGGCTGTGGTCGGTGGTGCGCCGCCGCAGCGACGTGTCGTTGTCCTGGGACTCGGCCGGGCTCGCCGGACCGACCCTCGTCCGGACCGCTGACATCCTCACCGAGATCACCGCGGCACCGCTGGTGACCCAGTCGCTCAGCGCGGAGGCGGAGTTGGACTACTGAGGACGTGACGCAGAGGTCGGGGCGGCCTCCTGGAAGCCGCCCCGCAGTGGCATCAGCCACTGTTTGATCCTCAGCCCACCCGGCACCCCGGGCCTGCGTGGGCTCGCCACGGGCCTCGAACCAGTCGAACCGGACGCTAGCACTGGTGGAGAAGGGGGACAAGATGGCCGTCGTGGTGGGAGAGGTCCGCATCACCTACGTGTTCTCGTCGACGTTGCCCGCCCTCGCGAACGAGGTTCCGGCGGACGCGCCACTGCCCGGGATCCTGAGTCCGCTCGACTACGCCCGCGCGTTCCGCGGCGCCACCGGCACCGGTGCGGACCCCGTCGGCAGGGGCCCGTGGCCGGTAGTGGAGGAGGGAAGCACCCCGTTCGCCCTGCCGTGGTCGATCAGGCCCGAGGACCGCTTCAACACCAACAACTACTGGAAGTACTCGCTGGGAACTCGCGACTACCACGACAGTTCGGTCGGGCGGGCGTGGCGGGTGCAGGCGTGGCTGCGCTCGGCGCGGCGGATCCGGCTCGAAACCTCCGACACGCGGGTGAGAGCCGTGGTTGACGTGGGTTGCCACCCGCTGGCCGACAGCGTCGTCATCTCCTTGCGGTGCACCGGTGATGGGACGCTGTCGGAGTGGGCGCAGCGGTGTGCCGACCTGGACCGCGATCTCCTGCTCACGACCTCCGATGGCGAAGCGCCGAGGACGATCAGACGGTTGGGCTACGACCTGCTGGACCGGCTCGCCCGCGCCAGGTTGGGTGACACCGAGCGCGGACTGGGTTACGCACCCGACCCCGCGATCATCACCACCGTGGTCCGCGCCGGGGGTGGGGTGGATGAGTGCGCCGCCGTAGAAGGCGGCGAAGTGCACAAGTTCCTTGCCTGCGTGGCGGAGCGCGCGACCTTCGACGCCCTGCCGCAACCGGTCGGCCTGGCGGATCACCTGGTGCTGAGCCGGGCGGAGCGGGCGGGTGGTGCGATGTTCGCTGCCGGCCGGCAGCGCGTGGTGTGGGCGCCCAACCGGTTCCGCGCCGGCGGGCGCGGCAGGTGGCTCGGGTGCTACCACAACAACCTGGCCGTGTTGACCGCCCACGTGGATGCGTGGATCGGCACCATTCGGTGGGCTGCGGTGAAGCTGCGCGCGGGTGTGCCCATCACGCGGGGTGTCGAAGCTGTCGATCGGACCAGCCGCCTGCTCATGCTGCTCTACACCTCCGACAGGCGATCGCACCTGCTGTACCGGTCGCGCAGCGCGGCGGCGCAGATCCTCGTGGCCGGGGCGCAGTCCGAACTCCTCGAAGTGCTGCGCTACGTGGGCGTGACCGAACCTGTCTCCGTCATCCCGATCTTCATCGGAGAAGGCGAGGGTTCGATTACTTGAGTCCTCCGACCTGGAATCACACGAAGGTGTGCCCTTTCGCCCGCAAATATGCGGAATGGTCGCGCGACTTTGCGGTACGAGGATGAGGGGGGCTCATCGAGATTGACCCGATCGCCCTTTTTTGGGAAAGTGGACTCCGGCTCTCGGGATGTGGCTGTTCGTGCCGTCGATCGCGGGGCAGGGGAGGTATCGTGTCGGCGAGTCCGAACAGCGGAGGGCTGAATGCCGAGCAGAGGGGTGCGGCGGCTGAGAGCACGTTTCGTGACCTCATGCTGCTCTGGTTGGCCAACGCCCTGCCGTTCCAGGTTTCCACGGTCGTCCCGGACACCCAGAAGATCGACTTTCTCGTGCGCATACCCTCGCTGTGGTCGGTCGCCGACCAGGTGGAACTCAAGTGGCAGGTGAAGTCGACCAGTCGGGACAAGGTCAACGAGGTCGAACAGAGCCCACTGGGCTGCGCCGCCCTGCGACTGGAGCTGGGGCGCAAGAGCATCGAGGGGTTGTACGCGGCGAGCACCGCCGGGCAACTCCTGCTCGCGCTCGCGGTGCAGCGCGACGTCTCGGTGCCGGCGTACGACCTGATGTACCTGCCGCCGAGTGATCGCTTCGACTGGTACGTGCTCGACATGGGCGAGTATTTCCGGGCGACGAGGTGGCGCAACCACCCGGACGTCCTCTACGTGCCCACTCAGAACAAGTTGAACCTGGCCACGTTCTCGTTGCTGTGGAGCGCGCACTGGGTCAACAACTTCTTCCGCGTCCTGGCGACTCCGCAGTTGCTCGCTGTGCCTGAGTTGGTGCAGGACATCAACACCGTCTTCCACGAGCGCGACAGCCTTCACCTGGTGCGCGACTTCGGCTGGAGCTTCCTGCAGAAGCGCTTGCCGAGGTATCGAGGCGAGTTCGACGAAGACGAATTCGCGAAGATCAACTTCCGGACCGGGTTGGCGGGTGCGCTGGGGATAATCCGGGAACGGCTGTACGACGCGTCGAGCTACATCGACGTGGTGCGGAACTACTGCCCCGAGTCGCTGTACGGCACTGCCAACCTGTGGCTCTTCTCGACCTGTTACCACCATTTCATGAAGGCCACCATGGACATCGGCGGTGGGCGGCCCGACTTCTTCAGCGAACGGCTTCTGCCGCTTCCCGACGTGGACATCAGGTTGGTGCCGCGAATACACCTGGTTGCGCTCTGGCATGTCATTCTCAGATATCGGCACCTTGGTACCGAGGTGCGCTTGGTGACGCCGCCGAAAGACGGTGCCGGCGAGGACTACAGCTTTTACGGCGGTGGTATCGGCTATTTCCCCTGGATCAGTCTCGCGGGCGACGGGGCCAATTGGGAGATCGAGATCGGCAGCACTCGCAGCATGGTGGACAACATTGACTTCCTGGAAAGCAGGGCTAGGGAGACCCAGTTCTCCCTGGATCAGGGTGGTCGGGCAGAGGTGGCCCGGTTGTTCGGCGTCAGGGAATCGGACCTGCTGCTGCCGAGCCGGATGCCAACCTTGATGTTCCCCAGGGAGAACCTCTTCCTGAGGTACCCGGTGGAGCTGTTCGACCCCGACTCGCGGCTGATCTCCGCGTGATCGGCGATCAATCGACAGCCCGATCACCCGAGTGATCTGGCGACTACTTACGACAACGACGAGGAGAACGTGCGTGACCGTCCCAGGCAGTGCCCCGGAGCGCAGGAGTTTCGCGGTGGACAAGGTTTTGCCGGGCATCGACCTCCGGCCCTTCATCGGTGGTGAGCACGTCGAACCCCGGACCGGGGAAACGCTGGACGTGACCGACCCTGGCACTGGACAGCGGATTGCCGTGTTGCCCGCGGTGGTCGAGACCGACGTGCGGGAGGCTGTCGGCGCCGCGCGGACGGCCTTCGACGAGGGACCTTGGCCTCGGATGTCGCCGGTCGAGCGCGCGTCGCACCTGCACCGGCTGGCCGATCTGATCGAGCGCGACCTGGACGAGCTGGCGCTCGTGGAATCGCTCGACACCGGCAAGCTGTTCCGGGGGGTGCGCGGCTGGGACATCGGCAACGCGGCCGAAACCTTCCGCTACTACGCGGAATGGGCGGTCCGCACCAGCGGGGACGTACTGCCTTCCGTCGGAGCCGTCCGGGTCACCACGCAGAGGGAGCCGATCGGTGTCTGCGCGGCGATCATCCCGTGGAACTTTCCCTTCGCCTGCGTGTCGTGGAAGGCGGCTCCGGCGCTGGCGGCGGGCTGTACGGTCGTCATCAAGCCGCCGGAGCGAGCTCCGCTGTCTGTCCAGGCGTTGGCCGCGCTGATCGCGGAGGCGGGGTTCCCGCCCGGGGTGGTGAACATCGTCAGCGGTCTTGGGGACACTGCGGGCCTCGCGCTCGTCTCGGACCCACGAATCGACAAGATCAGCTTCACCGGGAGTACGGAGACCGCGCGGACCATCACCCGCGCGTCCGCCTCAAGCATCCCTCGCATCACCACCGAACTCGGCGGGAAGGGCGCGAACATCGTCTTCGCGGACGCTGACCTGGACGCCGCGCTCGATGGAGCGGTCGAAGCCTCCTTCGGGCTCGCCGGGCAGAACTGCTGCGCCGCGGGGCGCATCCTGGTCCAGCAGGACATCTACGACGAGTTCCTGACCCGCCTGGTCGGGCGGGCGGAACGCCGCGTGCTCGGCGACCAATTCGACGACGGCACCGAGCAGGGCCCGCAGATCGACCGCGCGCACCTCGCCCGCATCGACGGCATGGTGCGGGAATCGCTTGCCTCCGGGGCGAGGGCGGAGACCGGTGGGCGGGCCGGTGACGACGGCGGCCTGCACTACCTGCCAACCCTGCTGACCGGCGTCGGGCGTGCCGACCGGATCTCGCGCGAGGAGGTGTTCGGGCCGGTCGCGTGTGTCTACCCGTTCCGCGACGCCGCAGAGGCGGTGGAGATCGCCAACGATTCCGAGTACGGCCTTTCGGCGTCGTTGTGGACGAAGGACGCTGGCACGGCCGACAAGTTGGTCGACGAGTTGCGCGTCGGCACCGTCTGGCTGAACTGCTTCGGGTACTTCATGCCGTACATCCCTTGGGGTGGCACCAAGTTGTCCGGCAACGGCCGGGAACTCGGCCGAGAAGGCATTGACGAGTACCTCGTCACCAAGGCGGTGTACCGGGCCCCGTAATCGGCGCCCACGACCGCTTCGCCCGTCCGCCGGCGTCCACGTGCGTAACCGAGGGAGAGCGATGCGCGGTGCACTGAACTACCTCGGGCAGTTGCGGCTGTACTCATTCGTGGATCTGTTGTTGCTGCTTGCGGCAGTCGGGGCGGACGGCACGGAGGTGGTGGGCGTCAGCCTGCTCTGGATCGGCTTCTTGGTGCACTTGGAATGGCGGCACCGGGATGACGGGCGCCTGCGGTGGCACTGGGCGGCCTGGCTGGTCCCGTGGCTCCTCGCGCCCTTGTTCTTGATGAGCCCATGGCTGGTCCTCTACTACGCCCTCGCTGTGGCTTACACCTACAAGAAGCGATTTCCCGCGGCCGGTGCGGTGTCGCCGCTTCTTAACGGCGGGCTGAAGGCCACCTACGTGCTCCTGCTCCCGACCGGAACACCGGTGGTCACCGCACTCGTGTTCGTCGTCATGGCGGTCCGCAACCTGCTCGGGGACGTGCGCGATGCGGCGAAGGATGCCCGGCAGGGCGTCGGCACGCTGCCGGTTCTGCTGGGCTACCGTCGGCGCACACCGCTGGTGTACCCGGCCGGGCTGGTGGCGACTTCGGTCCTGTGGACGTTGTGGGGAAACCTGCCGTTGTGGGCGCTGGCGGGTGCGCTGGTGGTCCAGGCGTCCACCTACCGGTTGACCCCGAGATGAGATCTCGGGATCGGCCGTGAGTCCTGCGCGTGCGATGTCCGAACCACGAGTACGGTACCGATCCGTGCAGCTCGCCGCAGATGTCCTCACCGCGCTGGTCGCGGCCATCCACCTCTACATCGTCGTGCTGGAGATGTTCCTCTGGAACACGCCGCGCGGCCGTGCGACGTTCGGCACCACGCCCGAGTTCGCCGCCGAGTCGAAGGTGCTGGCCGCCAACCAGGGCCTCTACAACGGCTTCCTGGCCGCCGGGCTGATCTTCGCGCTGATCGCCCGGGGCGACACCGGGTTCGCCTTCGCCGTGTTCTTCCTGGTCTGCGTGATCATCGCGGGCCTGTACGGCGCGGCGACGGTCAGTCGTCGGATCCTGGTCGTGCAGTCCGTGCCCGCCGCGATCGCGTTGCTGCTGGTGGTGCTGGCGAGGTAGCCGGGCGGCGCCACGGACCCTTCGCCGGGTCGTAGCCGGTGCGCAGGTCACCCCTCACGTGCTTGCGCCACAGCGGATCGGCCGCGGTCCGACCACCCGCGTCACCGGCCTCACCCGACCGGCGCGGCTCACCCGACCGGTCCGGCTCACTCGACCGGTCCGGCTCACCCGACCCGTCCGGCTCACCCGACGCGGGCACGGAGACCGGCTCACGGCCCGCCACGAACGCCGCCAAGGCGGTCGTGATCGGCACCGCCGCCACGAGCCCGATGCTGCCCACCAGCGTCCGCACGACCTCCTGCGCCACCTCCTGCGCGGTCAGGATCTCGCCCAGGCTCCGGCCCGACAGCGTGAACGCCAGCAGCAGCGGCAGCGCCGCGCCCGCGTACGCCATGACCAGCGTGTTCACCACCGACGACAGGTGGTCGCGGCCGATGCGCGACCCCGCCGCGTACAGGTCGCGGAACCCCAGCGACGGGTTCGCCCGCCGCAGCTCCCACACCGCGCTGGTCTGCGTCACGGTCACGTCGTCCAGCACGCCGAGCGCGCCGATGATCGTGCCCGCCAGCAGCAGCCCGCGCGTGTCGATGCCGTGCCCGAGCAGCGACACCAGGTTGGCCGTCTCCTGGTCCAGCCCGGTCAGCTTGCCGAACGCCGAGAACAACGCGCCCAGCACGCAGATCAGGGCCAGGCTCACCAACGTGCCCAGCACCGCCGTGGACGTCCGCGCGGACAACCCGTGCGTCAGGTACAGCACCACGAACATGATCAGCCCCGCGCCGACCACCGCCACGGTCAGCGGGTTCTCGCCGGCCAGGATCGCGGGCAGCACGAACAGCACCAGCACCACGAAGCTCAACGCCAGCGCGCCCAGCGCCGCCAGCCCCTGCCACCGCCCCAGCAGCAGCACGGCCGCCGCGAACAGCACCGCCAGCAGCAGCAACGGCACGCCGCGCTGGAAGTCGGCCAGCTGGTAGGACGTGCTGTCGTTCGGGTCGCCGCCGCCGTAGGACAGCACCACCGCGTCGCCCACGGTGAACGTCGGCGTGCCCGGCTGGTCCGGCACCGGGATCCGGATCTCCCGACCGGCCGCCGCGCCGTCGCTCATCTTCACGGTCACCAGCACGCACCCGGTGGCGCCCGGCTCGCCCGTGTCCGGACCGCACCCGCCCTGCGCCACGGCCGTCACGTCGCCGCGCACCGGCACCTGCGCGAGCCCCGCCTCCGCGCCCGTGCGCTGCTCGTGCCCGAACGGGTACAGCAGCAGCGCGCCGACCACGGTCGCGAGCACGAGCGGCAAGAGCAGGACCAGCAGCAGCTTCCGCACACGTCGGGAAGCAGGCCCGACGGGGCCGTGCCCATGGCCGTGTCCATGGGCGGCGATGAGGTCCTTGGCGCGCACGCGCACATACTGCCCGCCCACCCCGGTCGTCCGCATGTCGGACAGTTCGGTGCGAATTTCGGGGTGAGCCCTTCAACCGCGCCCCGGTCGGTGCCACGCTCGCCGCGTGACCACGAACTGGACACCCACCCACGGCCGGTCCTTCGAGCCGGTCCCGTACCGACCGGCCAGGATGCCGGTCGACGAGTCCCTGCGCACGGCCGCCGACCTGCGCGCCCGCATGGGGGACCGCCGCACGGTGCGCATGTTCTCCGCCGATCCCGTGCCCGACCGGGTGGTGCTCGACGCCATCGCGGTCGCCTCCACCGCGCCCAGCGGCGCCCACCAGCAACCCTGGACGTTCGTGCTGGTCAAGGACCCCGCGGTGCGCCGGCGCATCCGTGAGGCCGCCGAGCACGAGGAACGCGTCTCCTACGCGGGCAGGCTCGGCGACGAGTGGCTGGACGCGCTGCGCCCCCTCGGCACCGACGACGTCAAGCCGCACCTGACGGACGCGCCGGAACTCGTCGTCGTGTTCGAGCAGCGGTACTACCTGGAGCCCGACGGCACCCGCCGCAAGCACTACTACGTGGACGAGTCGGTCGGCATCGCGGTCGGCATGCTGCTGACCGCGCTGCACCTGTCCGGGCTCGCCGCGCTGACCCACACGCCGTCGCCGATGAAGTTCCTCGGCGAGGTGCTGGGCCGCCCGCGCAACGAGAAGGCGTTCGCGGTGATCCCGATCGGCTACCCGGCCGACGACTGCGTGGTGCCCGCCCTGGTCCGCAAGTCACTGGACCAAGTCCTCGTCACCGTCTGACCGCCCTCCGGGTCACCAGCCGACCGCCCTCCGGGGTTGATGCCGACCCGGCCGCGTCACCGACCGGGCTCCGACGGATCGGCCTGGGGCAACGGATCGGCGAACCGGAAGTGCGCCGCCACCGCCTCCTCACACGCCGCCACGGCCTGCCGCAGCCGCTCCTCCGGCGACCCCGTGACCAACCGCCACGGCACACCCCGCCGTGCCAACCCGACCCGGAACAAGTCCGTCATCCACTCCCGCAGGTGCTCGCCGTCCCGCCACCCGTCCTGCTCGAACGGCACGCCGACGTGATCGGTCAGCAGGTACAGGGCGGGGCGGCGGGCGTCCGGCGCGATGTCCGGGTGCGGCGCGCCGAGGTACCGGTGACCCCACACCGTCGCCGCCCACGCGTCGTTGTCGCACACCAGTACCGGTCCGTCCACCGCCGCGTCGGCCGACTCCTGCTGCCTGCGCGCCACGTCCTGGAAGTCGCCGACCGTCCACACGAGATCGTCGACCCCCGCCTCGGGGTCGAACGCCCGCGCAGCCGCCAGCTTCAGCTCGGTGTGCTCCCGCCCGTACTCGGGCACCCACGTCGCGGCCAACGCCTGCGCCAACTCCCGCGACAACGTCGTCGTGCCCGTGCTCTCGGCTCCCACCACCACGACCCGCGCGCACAACCCGACCCTGGTCGCCCGCGCGAGCCACCCCCACTGCCCGCGCGGATCGGCCCGCACCGCCGTGCCCGACACGGGAACGGCGCCGCGGTCGAGGTCCACCAGCACGTGCCGCGCGCCGAGCCGCTTGGCCATCTCGTCGCCGTACCGCTCGCTGGAGAACACGACGTCGACCGCCGCCGACGCCGGGTCGCCGTCCAGGATGGCCCGCCGCGCGAGCACCGCCCGTGCCACGCCCATGTGCAGTTCCCACACCACGTCGCTGTGGAAGTCCATCGGGTGGTCGTCCACGTCGCCGAGCACGACGAGACCGGGCGTGCCCGCGTGCTCGGCGCGCAGCCACGACACCCGGTCGGCGACCGGGATGGACTCGGCGCCCGACGCCAGCACGGTCACGGTCGTGCGCCGGCTCCGCGCGGCGGCCGTGCGGATGAGGTGGTGGTGACCGGCGTGCGGGGGGTAGAACTTGCCGAGCACCAGCGCGTGGTCGAAGTCGGTCACGCGGCCACCGCTTCGTCCTGGCGCAACGCCCTCGTCCAGTTGCGCAGGCCGAGCACGCACAGCGCCATGAAGCCCACGTAGAGGACCGCGGTCAGCCACAGGCCCTTGTAGGCGTACAACGGAACGTAGATCACGTCCGCGGCGATCCACAGCCACCAGCACTCGACCTTCTTGCGGGTCTGGCCCCACGTGGCCAGCAACGAGAGCACGGTGGTCGCGGAATCCGCCCACGGCACGGTCGAGTTGCTGAACGTGGTGAGCACCCACACCAGCAGGAGGGTGCCCGCCACGCCGGCGGCGAGGAGCCACCACCACTGCTCGCGCGTGGTGCGACCGACCGGCAGCGGGGTGTGCTCGACGCCGCCGCGCAGCCACGCCCACCAGCCGTACAGCGCGAGCGCCACGTAGACGACCTGGAGGCCCGAGTCCGCGTACAGGCCGCTGGTCGCGAACAGCACGAGGAAGGCGAGGTTGTTGAGGATGCCGATCGGCCAGTTGAGCGGGTTCTGCCGGGCCACCAGCCACACGCAGAGCGCGCCGGTCACGAAACCGGCGACCTCGCCCCAGCTCGTGGCGACGCCGGCGAACGTGAACGCGGTGGTGGTGAAGGGCCACAAGATGACGTCCAGCACAGACACAGGCACTCCGTTTGACCCTGTTTCGAACACGTGTTCGAATGTGGACATGCGATGGGACGGGCAGAAGGACGGGGCGGACCGGCAGCAGGCCCTGCCGGGATTGCCGGGGCTGGTCCGAAGCGTACGAACTCCCGACTTCGCCGACGTCGTGTTCCACGAGGTGAACGCCAAGTCCGTGCTGAACAAGGTGCCCGGCGGCGGCCTGCCGTTCGGGTGGACGGTCAACCCGTACCGCGGCTGCACGCACGGCTGCACGTACTGCCTGACCGGTGACACGCCGGTGCTGCTGGCGGACGGCCGCACCAAGCCCATCGCCGAGCTGGCCGTCGGCGAAGAGGTGTTCGGCACGGCGAACGGCCGGTTCGTGGTCACCCGCGTGCGGGCGCACTGGAAGACCTCCAAGCCCGCCTACCGGGTCACGTTGAGCGACGGCACGCAGGTGGTGGCGGGCGGCGACCACCGGTTCCTCACCGACGAGGGGTGGAAGCACGTCACGCCCGGCCGGTGCGACGACTTCGAGGAGCGGCCGTTCCTGGTCAAGGGCGCGCGGCTGGTCGGGACGGGCCGGTTCGCCTCGCCGCCCGCGCACGGCGACGAGTACCGCGAGGGCTACCTGTGGGGCGCGGTGCGCGGCGGCCTGCCCAGCCACCCGGACGTGCTGGGTCGGGTGCGCGAGTTCGCCGGCGGCCGGGCGCCGCGCGAGCAGGACCTGGTGCGGTGGCCGACCACGCCGGGTGAGGAGTGGTCGAAGGGGTTCCTGGCCGGTCTGTTCGACGCGCGGGGCAGCTCGACGGGCGGCGAGCTGGTGATGTCCAGTTCGGACAGCGCGGTGTTCGAGGCGGCGGTGCTGGCGCTGACGCGGCTGCGCGTGTCGCACGTGGTCGAGGTGCGCGGTGTGCGGATCGTCGGCGGGCTGGCCGAGCGGCTGCGGTTCCTGCACCTCGTCGGACCGGCGATCGGGCGCGGCAACGCCGTGGAGGGCATGGCGGTGCCCTCCACGTCCCGGCTGGCGGTGGTGTCGGTGGAGTCGCTCGGCGTGACGCGGACGTTGTACGACATCACCACCGGCACCGGCGACTTCGTGGCCAACGGCCTGGTCAGCCACAACTGCTTCGCCCGCAACACGCACACCTACCTCGACCTCGACGCCGGGCGCGACTTCGACACCCAGGTGGTGGTGAAGGTCAACGCGGTGGAGGTGCTCGAAGGCCAGCTGCGGTCCAAGCGGTGGCGGCGCGAGCACGTGGCGATGGGCACGAACACCGACCCGTACCAGCGGGCCGAGGGCCGGTACGCGTTGATGCCGGGCATCATCCGGGCGCTGGCCGACTCCGGCACGCCGTTCTCGATCCTCACCAAGGGGACGGTGCTCGCGCGGGACATCCCGCTGCTGGAACGCGCCGCGTCCTCGGTGTCGGTGGGCATCGGGGTGTCGCTGGCGTTGCTGGACCGCGAGCTGCAGTCCGGGCTGGAACCGGGCACGCCCAGCCCGCGGGCGAGGCTCGAGCTGGTGCGCCGGGTCCGTGACGCGGGGTTGCCGTGCGGGGTGTTCGTCGCGCCCGTGCTGCCGCGGCTCACGGACTCGGAGGAGCAGCTGGACGCGTTGCTGGCCTCGATCGCCGAGGCCGGCGCCACGGGCGTCACGGTCCTGCCGCTGCACCTGCGGCCGGGCGCGCGCGAGTGGTTCGCCCGGTGGCTGGTGCGCGAGCGGCCGGACCTGGCCGACGACTACCGGCGGCTGTACGCGCGCGGATCCTATGTGGACGTCCGGTACCGGCGGTGGCTGGCGGCGCGCATCGAGCCGTTGCTGCGGCGGCACGGCCTGGACCCGCGCGGCGGCCGTGACGCGGTCGGCGTGCCCGGCGACGACGAGGGCGTGTGGCCGGCGGGCAGCCTGCCCGCCTCGACGCCGACCGGCCCGGTCGTGCAGGAGCAGCTGACCCTCCTCTAGCGCACCGCCTGCGGGAACCGCAGCACGCCGTCCGGGTCGTAGCGGCGGGCGACGGCGCGCAGCCGGGGCAGGTTGTGCCGGTAGCCCGTCTCCGCCCAGTCCTCCTGCCGCGGGTCCAGGTAGTTGATGTAGGTGCCGGCGCCGACCAGACCGGCCAACGCCGACTGGACGTCGTCGACCTCGCGGGTGACCAGCTCCGGCGGCAGGTCGCCGACGGTGCCGAAGACCTCGACGGACGTCGGCGCGCCGCGATGGGGGTAGGCCGTGTCGGTGGGGCCGAGCCGGTCGATCGCACCGCCGAGCGCGCCCACGATGAGCAGCGCGCTCTCCTTGCCCCGCACCGTCTCCGCCACCGCCGCCGGGTCGTCCCACATGCCGTCGGCGATGCGTGAGGACGCGCGGAAGGCGTTGCGGGGCGGGTGCCCCTGGGTCATGATCGCGATCGCGGTCGGGTAGTCGACCTCGGCGTGCTCCAGCGGACCGTCGACGCCCAGGCCGGCGAGGTCCCCGTGCAGCAGGGCCGCGGGGCCGATCGAGCAGCCGGTCAGGTCCACCGAGCCGTCGGGCAGGACCACGCAGGTGCTGGACAGGCGGTCGGGGACCCCGGCGCTCCACGGCTGCCAGGCGCCGAGCACGTCCGCCGCCGACCCGGCCGGGAACCTCAGCCGGAACACGGTCAGCACCTCCGGCGCGGGAGCGGTGGCGAACTCGAACGAGGTGACCACGCCGAAGTTGCCGCCCCCGCCGCCGCGCAACGCCCAGAACAGGTCCGGCTCGCGGTCCTCGGAGGCGGTGACCAGGCGGCTGTCGACGGTGACCACGCGGGCGGCACGCAGCCGGTCGCACGTGAGGCCGAACGCGCGGTCGACCCAGCCGAGGCCGCCGCCCAGCGTGAGACCGGCGATGCCGACCGACGGGCAGTTGCCCAGCGGCAGGCACCGGCCGGCGGCGGCGAGGGCCGCGTAGACGTCGCCGAGCCGTGCGCCCGCGCCGATCACGGCGGTGCCGTCGGGCCGCACGTCGACGCCCGCCATCGGCCCTAGGTCGACCACCAGGCCGTCGTGCGGGGTGGAGTAGGCGGCGTAGCTGTGCCCGCCGCCGCGCGCGGCCACCCGGATCCGGCCGCGCCGGGCCTCCTCCAGGCACCGCTGCACGTCCTCCGCGCGCACGCAGCGGGCGATCGCGGCCGGCCGGTGGTGGTCGAACAACGAGTTGAACGGCAGCCGCGCGGTGTCGTAGCCGTCGTCGCCGGGCACCAGCAGCTCGCCGGACAGGTGGGCGCGCAGTCGTGCCCACCTCCCGGGCCGAGCCGCCGGCGCGCCGTTCGCCGCCACCGGCCCGCCGGCCGCCACCACGCCGCCCGCAGCCGCCGCCGCGCCCGCCCAGCGCAACACGTTCCGCCGTGAAACCGCCACTCCGGCCTCCTCCTCAGCCAGCCCTCATCGAACAAGGCGGCCGATCACGGCGGAACCGCTGTTCGGACGGCTGAGGAGGAGCCGGTCGACCTCCCCGGGCTACGCGGCCTTGAGTGTGCCGCCGTCGATGACGTAGTCGACGCCGGTGATCCAGGACGCCTCGTCGGACACCAGGAAGGCCACCAGGTTGGCGATGTCCTCCGGCGTGCCGGTGCGGCCCAGCGGGATGCCGCCGATCATCCCGACCAGCGCCGCCCGGGCGTCGTCGAGACCGCCGCCGGTGCTCGCGGCGAGGTCGCCGAGCACCGCGTCCACCGCCGAGGTCTCGGTCATGCCGGGGGAGACTCGGTTGACCCGCACGCCCTTGGACGCCACCTCCTCGGCCAGCCCCTTGCTGTAGTTGGACAGCGCCGCCTTGGCGGCCGAGTAGTGCATCAGCGGGCCGACGGGGACGTGCGCCGCGGACGACGAGATGTGGACGATCACGCCCGAGCCCCGCTCGACCATCCCGGGCAGCAGCGCGCGGTCCAGCCGGACCGCGCCGAGCAGGTTCGTCTCCAGGATCTCCTGCCACGCCTTGTCGTCGATGTCGCGGTACCCGCCCGGCTTCGCCTGGCCGCCGCCCGCGTTGTCGATCAAGATGTCGACCCCGCCGAGCTGCTCGACCGCCTCGTCCGCCAACCGGGACGCCGAGTCCGGGTCGGCCACGTCCGCGGTGGTGAACAGCACGCCCGGCGGCAGCTCCGCGCCGCCCGCCGAACGGGCCGTGGTCAGCACGAGCGCCCCCTCGGCGGCCAGTTTGCGCACGATCCCCGCACCGATGCCCCGCGTGCCGCCGGTGACCACCGCACGCCGTCCCGCCAACCTGCCCGAGTTATTTACCATGAGGTACACAATTCGTGTTCTGTACCGATCGGTCAACAACCTGTGACCGCTCTCACCGGCGGGGATCGAGTACCGTACTGACAGGTCCAGAATCGAGGTGGCGGATCGATGGCCGGTGGACGTCCACGCGCGTTCGACGCCGACGAGGCGTTGGACCAGGCGCTCCGCGTGTTCTGGGAACGCGGCTACGAGGGTGCGGCCCTGTCCGACCTGACCGAGGCGATGGGCATCAACCGCCCCAGCCTGTACGCGGCCTTCGGCAACAAGGAGTCCCTGTTCCGCAAGGCGCTCGACCGCTACACCGAGCGGCAGGCCGTCCACGTGCGGGACGCGCTCGACCGGCCGACCGCCCGTGCCGCCGCCGAGCGCATGTTGTGCGGCGCCGCCGACGTGTCGACCCGGCCCGGCTGCCCGACCGGCTGCCTGAGCCTGCAGGGCGGCCTGGCCATGGGCGAGGACGCCGTGGCGACCCGTGAGCGGTTGGCCGACTGGCGTCGGACGGGTGAGGCCGGGCTGCGTGACCGCTTCGAGCGGGCCAAGGCCGAGGGCGACCTGCCCGCCCACGTGGACGCGGCGGACCTGGCCAAGTTCGTCGTGCTGGTCGCGCAGGGGATCTCGGTGCAGGCGGCGGACGGCGTGGACCGCGAGCAGCTGCACCGGATGGTCGACATCGCCCTGGCCGCCTGGCCGACCTGACTCTGCTCGAACCCGAAAACTGCTGGTCGAACTCCTCTGCGGGCCTGGCGCGACCCTTGTCGTACGGCGTACGGTACAATGTACGGCATGAGTGCTGTGCCGGGTAGTGGAGCGGGGTTCGTGCCGACCGACGAAGACGTGGCGAGCGTGCTCGCGTGGTTCGAGCAGTGGGACGCCCTGGCCGTGGCCAAGGACGTCGAGGCGATGGCCGACATGGCGCTGTTCCCGGTCAACGCGGTGACCGGCGGGTCGGCGCAGTCGTGGGACCGGGCGCGGTTCCTCACCGACATGAGGGCGGCCCTGGGCGACGGCGACGTGCGGATGGAGTCCGTCCGGACGCCGGTGTTCATCAGCGCCGACCTGGTGTTCGTGATCACCGACGCGACCATCACCGCCGATGACTTCTCGCAGGTGGTGAGGTACGGCGACCTGTTGGTGAAGACCGACGGCAAGTGGCTGTTCCAGACCATGGCCCAGGGCGGGTGGTAGCCGGGTGGTCCCTCCGCGCCGACTAACAATCAGTCTTGACTGTTTGTTAGTCGGCGCGGAACACTCGCTGCCATGGCCACCGACACCGGGCAGCGGGAGACGAGGCGCCAGGCCGACCGCAGCCGCGAGACCCGGCGCAAGCTCATGCAGGCCACGGTCGAGTGCCTGGTCGAGCGCGGCTGGGCGGGCACCACGACGACCGTGGTGGCCGAGCGCGCCGGCGTGTCCCGCGGCGCCCAGCTGCACCACTTCCGCACCCGCGGCGAGCTGGTCGCCGCCGCGGTCGAGCACTTGGGCGCGGAGAGCGTCCTCGACCTGAAGGCGCGTGCGCGGCAGGTCGACGAAAGCTCGCCAGAAGATCAGATCGCTGCCGTGGTCGAGCTGATCGCCGACTTCTACGCCAGCGACCTGTTCACCGCCGCCCTCGAGCTGTGGGTCGCCGCACGCACCGATCCCGACCTCAAGACCGTGGTGGTGCCGCTGGAGGTCCGCCTCGGCCGCGAGACGCACCGCCTCGCCGTCGAGCTGTTGGGCGCCGACGAGGCGAAGCCGGGCGTCCGCGAGACCGTGCAGCTCACCCTGGACCTGGTGCGCGGCCTCGCGCTGGCCAACCAGCTCACCGACGACCGCAAGCGACGGGGTCGGATCATCCGGCACTGGGCGCGGATGCTGGAGGACTCGCTGTGATCACCGGACTCCTGGACGACCTGCGCGCCGAGAGCCAGGTGCTGGACGACCTGGTCGCGCCGCTGCCCGACTGGGCCGTCCCGACGCCCGCCGAGGGCTGGACGATCGCCCACCAGATCAGCCACCTGCGCTGGACCGACCGCGTGGCCGCGCTCGCCGCCCGCGACCCCGACGCGTTCACCGCCGCGTTGACCCGGGCCACCGCGGACATGGTGGACGAGGGCGCGCGGGAGCCGATCAGCCTGGACGAGTGGCGGGCGGGCCGCGCCGAGCTGGCCGAGGCGCTCGCGGCGCTGCCGCCGGGCGTGAAGATGCCGTGGTTCGGGCCGCCGATGAGCGCGGCGTCCATGGCCACCGCCCGGCTGATGGAGACCTGGGCGCACGGCCAGGACGTGGCCGACGCGCTCGGCGTGACCCGCGAGCCGACGCACCGGCTCAAGCACGTCGCGCACATCGCCGTCCGCACGTTCGGCTGGTCGTTCCTGGTCAACGGGCTGCCCGTGCCGCAGGCGCCGGTCCGGGTCGAGCTGGTCGCGCCCGACGGCGAGGTGTGGTCGTGGGGCCCGGAGGACGCGGAGAACCGGATCACCGGTCCCGCCCTGGACTTCTGCCTGCTGGCCACCCAACGGCGACACCGCGACGACCTGGCCGTCACGGCGGTCGGCGAGGCCGCCCGCGCCTGGGTCCCGATCGCGCAGGCGTTCGCGGGTCCTCCCGGACCGGGCCGCGGTCGCCGGGAGCGGCCGTGATCCGCGTCGGCAACGCCTCCGGCTTCTACGGCGACCGGTTCTCCGCCGTCCGCGAGATGCTCACCGGCGGCGAGCTGGACGTGCTGACCGGTGACTACCTGGCCGAGCTGACCATGCTCATCCTGGGCCGCGACCGGATGAAGGACGCCGCCCTCGGCTACGCCCGCACGTTCCTGCGCCAGCTGGAGCAGAACCTGGCCGACGCGCTGGCCCGCGGCGTCAAGATCGTCTCCAACGCGGGCGGGGTGAACCCGGAAGGGCTGGCCGAGGCGATCGACCGGCTCGGGCTCGGCGCGAAGGTCGCCTACGTGACCGGTGACGACGTGCGCGACCGGTTCCCGGAGTCGTTGACCGCCAACGCCTACCTGGGCGCGTGGGGCATCGCCGAGTGCTTGAGCGCCGGGGCGGACGTGGTGGTCACCGGCCGCGTCACCGACGCGTCGCTGGTCGTGGGGCCTGCCGCCGCGCACTTCGGCTGGGGCCGCGAGGACTTCGACGCGCTGGCGGGCGCGACGGTCGCCGGGCACGTGCTGGAGTGCGGCGCGCAGGCCACCGGCGGCAACTACTCGTTCTTCACGGCGATCGACGCGACCAGGCCCGGTTTCCCGATCGCGGAGATCGAGGCGGACGGCTCGTCGCTCATCACCAAGCACGACGGCACGGGCGGCGCGGTCACCGCGGACACCGTCACCGCCCAGCTGCTCTACGAGATCGGGCCGCCCGCCTACGTCGGACCGGACGTGGTCAGCCACTTCGACACGATCCGGCTCGACCCGCACGAGCGGGGTGTGCGGATCTCCGGGGTGAAGGGCTCCCCGCCGCCGGACACGCTCAAGGTCTGCCTCACCACGCTGGGCGGGTTCCGCAACTCGACCACGTTCGTCCTGACCGGGTTGGACGTCGAGGCGAAGGCGGACCTCGTGCGGCGGCAGGTGGAGGCGGCGATCGGGCCGGCGGAGCTGACCTGGACCTTGGCGCGCACCGATCACGTCGACGCGGACACCGAGGAGACGGCGAGCGCGCTGCTGCACGTGACCATCAAGACGGCGGATCCCCAGCGGGCCAAGGCGTTCGCGCGGGCGGGTGTCGAGCTGGCGCTGGCGTCGTACCCCGGCTTCCACGTCACGGCGCCACCCGGTGACGGCACGCCGTTCGGCGTCTACCGGGCCGCGTACGTGCCGCGTTCGTCGGTGCCGCACCGGGCCGTGCTGCCGGGTGGGAAGGTGGTCGAGGTATGAGCGCTTCCCCGAAGAAGGTGCCGCTGGGTGTGATCGCGGGTGCGCGCTCGGGCGACAAGGGCGGTGACGCGAACCTCGGCGTGTGGGTGCGGACGGACGCGCAGTACGAGTGGCTGCGGGCGGAGCTGACCGTCGAGCGGCTGAAGGAGCTGCTGCCGGAGGCGGGCGAGGTCGACCGGTACGAGCTGCCGAACCTGCGGGCGTTGAACTTCGTGCTGCACGGCCTGCTCGGCGAGGGCGTCGCGTCGTCCACCCGCTTCGACCCGCAGGCGAAGGCGCTGGGGGAGTGGCTGCGCTCCCGGCACGTCGAGATCCCGGAGGACTTGCGGTGACCGCCACGTCGGACCTGTTCGCCACGCCCGAGCGGCGCGACCTGCGCGCGGTGGTGCGGAAGTTCACCGAGCAGGAGGTCGTGCCGCACCTGCCGGACTGGGAGCGCGCCGGTGAGCTGCCCCGGTCGTTGCACCGCAGGGCGGCGGAGATCGGGTTGCTCGGGCTCGGGTTCCCGGAGGCGGTCGGCGGCGCGGGCGACCTGCTCGACACCGTCGTGGCCACCGAGGAGCTGATCCAGGCCGGTGGGTCGTCCGGGCTCGTCGCGGGGTTGCTCACGCACGGGATCGCGTTGCCGCACATCGTGGACTCGGGTGACGAGGGGCTGATCGACCGGTTCGTGCGGCCGACGTTGGCGGGTGAGCTGATCGGGTCGCTCGCCATCACCGAACCGGGTGGTGGTTCGGACGTGGCGGCGCTGCGCACCACGGCCCGTCGTGACGGTGACTCCTACGTGGTGAACGGGACGAAGACGTTCATCACGTCGGGTGACCGGGCGGATTTCGTGACGACGGCGGTGCGGACGGGTGGTCCCGGGCACCAGGGCGTGAGCCTGCTGGTGATCGAGAAGGGCACGCCCGGGTTCGCGGTGGACCGCCGGCTGGAGAAGATGGGCTGGCACTGCTCGGACACCGCCGAGCTGTCCTTCGTGGACGCACGGGTGCCGGCGGCGAACCTGGTCGGCGCCGAGAACGCCGGTTTCGCGCTGATCATGCGGCAGTTCCAGGCGGAGCGGATCTCCTTGGCCGTGCAGGCGTACGCGACGGCCCAGCGCTGCCTGGACCTGGCGTTGGCGCACACCCGGCAGCGCGAGACGTTCGGCAAGCCGCTCATCGCGCGCCAGGTGATCCGCCACCGGCTGGTGGAGATGGCGCAGCGCATCGACCTCGTGCGCACGTACACGCGCGAGGTCGCGGTGAAGGTGCTGGCCGGCGAGGAAGCCGTGGCGCAGGTGTGCTTCGCGAAGAACGCGGCCGTGGAGGCGTGCTCGTTCGTCGTGGACGCGGCGGTGCAGATGCACGGTGGCGCGGGTTATCTCCGCGTTATGGAGGTCGAGCGACACTACCGGGACGCGCGGATCCTCGGCATCGGGGGCGGTGCGACCGAGGTGATGGCGGAGCTGGCGGCACGACGATTGGGGTACACGGCATGACTGCGTTGCGCACGGCGGTGGACCGCCGGTCGGCGGGGTACGCCGAGAACCGGGAGGCGTTGCTGGCCCGGCTCGCCGAGCTGGAGGTCGAGCAGGCCAAGGCGCTCGCGGGCGGTGGGCCGAAGTACACCGAGCGGCACCACAAGCGCGGCAAGCTCCTGGCGCGGGAGCGGATCGAGCTGCTGGTCGACCGGGACAGCCCGTTCCTGGAGCTGTCGCCGCTGGCCGCGTGGGGCACCGACTACCCCGTGGGCGCGAGCGTGGTCACCGGGATCGGGGTGGTCGAGGGCGTCGAGTGCGTGATCGTGGCCAACGACCCGACCGTCCGGGGCGGTGCGAGCAACCCGTGGACGTTGCGCAAGACGTTCCGGGCCAACGACATCGCGGCGCAGAACCGGCTGCCGCTGATCGGGCTGGTCGAGTCCGGCGGCGCCGACCTGCCGAGCCAGAGCGAGATCTTCATCCCGGGCGGGCGGGCGTTCCGCGACCTGACCCGGCTGTCGGCGGCGGGCGTCCCGACGATCAGCACGGTGTTCGGCAACGCGACCGCCGGCGGGGCCTACGTGCCGGGCATGTCGGACCACGTGGTGATGATCAAGGAACGCTCGAAGGTGTTCCTCGGCGGGCCGCCGCTGGTGAAGATGGCCACCGGCGAGGAGTCCGACGACGAGTCGCTCGGCGGCGCGCGGATGCACGGCACGACGTCCGGGCTGGCCGATTTCGTGGCCGAGGACGAGGTGGACGCGCTGCGGCTCACCCGGCGCGTGGTGGCCCGGCTGAACTGGCGCAAGCTCGGTCCCGCGCCGCGGGCCGTCGAGCCGCCGCTGCACGACGAGGAGGACCTGCTCGGCCTGGTGCCGACGGACCTGCGCGTGCCGTTCGACCCGCGTGAGGTGATCGCCCGGATCGTGGACGGGTCGCGGTTCGACGAGTTCAAGCCCGACTACGGCGGCAGCCTCGTGACGGGGTGGGCCGACCTGCACGGGTACCCGATCGGGGTGCTGGCGAACGCGCGCGGCGTGCTGTTCAGCGAAGAGGCGCAGAAGGCCACGCAGTTCATCCAGCTGGCGAACGCGAGCGACACGCCGTTGCTGTTCCTGCAGAACACGACCGGGTACATGGTCGGCGCGCAGTACGAGCAGGGCGGGATCATCAAGCACGGCGCGATGATGATCAACGCCGTGTCGAACAGCCGCGTGCCTCACCTGACCGTGGTGATGGGCGCGTCGTACGGCGCCGGCAACTACGGCATGTGCGGCCGGGCGTACGACCCGAGGTTCCTGTTCACCTGGCCGAACGCCAAGTCGGCCGTGATGGGTCCGAAGCAGCTGGCCGGCGTGCTGTCGATCGTGGCCCGCCAGGCGGCCGCCGCGAAGGGCCAGGACTACGACGAGGAGCACGACGCGGCGATGCGCCGGATGGTGGAGGGGCAGATCGAGCAGCAGTCCGTGGCCGCCTTCCTGTCCGGCCGCCTCTACGACGACGGCGTGATCGACCCCCGCGACACCCGCACCGTGCTGGGCCTGTGCCTGTCGGCGATCCACAGCGGGCCGGTCAAGGGCGCGGACCGCTACGGCGTTTTCCGGATGTGAGGACACGATGATCCGCAAGCTGTTGATCGCCAACCGGGGCGAGATCGCGCGTCGGGTGATCCGCACCTGTCGCGACGTCGGCGTGTCGCCGGTGGCCGTGTTCTCCGACCCCGACGCGGGTTCGCCGCACGTGCGCGAGGCCGACGCGGCGGTCCGGTTGCCCGGCGCCAGTCCCGCCGACACCTACCTGCGCGGCGACCTGGTGGTGGCCGCCGCCCTCGCCGCCGGCGCGGACGCGGTCCACCCCGGGTACGGGTTCCTGTCCGAGAACGCCTCCTTCGCGCGCGCCGTCCTCGCCGCCGGGCTGACGTGGGTCGGGCCGGACCCCGACGTCATCGACGCGATGGGGTCGAAGGTCGCGGCCAAGAAGAGGCTGGCGGCGGCGGGCGTCCCCGTGCTGCCGGAGCTGGACCCGGAGTCCGCCGGCGAGTTCCCCTTGCTGGTCAAGGCTTCCGCCGGCGGTGGCGGGCGGGGGATGCGGGTGGTGCGGTCCGCCGCCGAGCTGGCCGGGCAGGTGGCCGCGGCCCGCCGCGAGGCCGAGTCGGCGTTCGGCGACGGCACCGTGTTCTGCGAACCGCTGCTGGAGCACGCGCGGCACGTCGAGGTGCAGGTCCTCGCCGACGCGCACGGCACGGTGTGGGCGTTGGGTGAGCGGGAGTGCTCCATCCAGCGCCGCCACCAGAAGATCATCGAGGAGACGCCGAGCCCGGCCGTGACGCCGGAGGCCCGGGAGCGGCTGTTCGAGGCCGCCACCAAGGCCGCGGAGGCCATCGGGTACGTCGGCGCGGGCACGGTGGAGTTCCTGTTCACCGACGACGGCTCGTTCCACTTCCTGGAGGTCAACACCCGCCTGCAGGTGGAGCACCCCGTCACCGAGGAGGTGTTCGGCCTCGACCTCGTCGCCTGGCAGCTCGCCATCGCCGAGGGCGCCCGCCTGCCCGCCGAACCGCCCGCGCCGAACGGCCACGCCGTCGAAGCCCGCGTGTACGCCGAGGACCCCGCGCACGACTGGCGGCCCGCGAGCGGCACCCTGCACCGGTTCGCGGTGCCCGGCGGCGTGCGCGTGGACAGCGGCGTGGAGGACGGCAGCGAGGTGGGCGTGCACTACGACCCCATGCTGGCCAAGGTGATCGCCTGGGCGCCGACCCGGCCCGCCGCGATCCGCAAGCTGGCCGCCGCCCTCGACCGGGCCGAGCTGCACGGCCTCGTCACCAACCGGGACCTGCTGGTCCGCACGCTGCGGCACCCGGCGTTCGGCGCGGGCGACACCCACACCGGCTTCCTGGGCCAGCACGGCCTCACCACCCCCGAACCGGTCGACGTCCGGCCCGCCGCGCTGGCCGCCGCCCTCGCGCTCGCCGAACGCAGGCGTACCGGCGCCCTTCCGCTGGGCTGGCGCAACCTCGCGTCCCAACCGCAGCGGGCCGTGTTCGAGCACGGCGACGAGGCGGTCGAGGTCGACTACCGGCACACCCGCGCGGGCGTGGAGACGAGCCTGGACCTGACGGTCGTCGCGGCCGCGCCGGACGCGGTGACGCTGGAGCTCGACGGGGTGCGCACGACCTACCCGGTCGCCGTCTACGGGGACCGGGTCGAGGTCGGCCCGACGGGGTCGGGCGCGGTGTCGTTGAGGCTGCGGCCCCGGTTCCCCGAGCCGCGGGCCACCCTGGCCGAGGGTGCGACCGTCGCGCCGATGCCCGGCACGGTGGTGCGGGTCGCGGTCGAGCCGGGGCAGCGGGTCGAGGCGGGCGCGGAGCTGCTCGTGCTGGAAGCGATGAAGATGGAGCACCGCGTGCTCGCCACCACCGGCGGCGCGGTCGCGGAAGTGCTCGTGCGGGCGGGGCAGCAGGTCGACGCGGGCGACGTGCTCGCGGTGGTGGCCGACGAGCCGCGCCCCGAGTCGACCGGAGGGACGGGCGGGGCATGACGATCAACTTCACCGAGAGCGAGGAGCGGCAGGCGCTGCGCAGGGCCGTCGCCGACCTCGCCCGCAAGTACGGCCACGAGTACTTCACCGCCAAGGCGAAGGCCGGCGAGAAGACCGACGAGCTGTGGGCCGAGGCGGGCGCGCTGGGCTACCTCGGCGTGGCCGTGCCCGAGGAGTACGGCGGCGGTGGCGGCGGCATCGGCGACCTGGCCGCCGTGTGCGAGGAGCTGGCCAGAGCGGGCTGCCCGCTGCTGCTGACCGTCGTCTCGCCCGCCATCTGCGCCACGATCATCGCCCGCTTCGGCACCGCCGAGCAGAAGCGGAAGTGGCTGCCCGGGTTCGCCGACGGCACCACCAAGATGGCCTTCGCCATCACCGAGTCCGACGCGGGCTCCAACTCGCACAAGCTCGCCACCGCCGTCCACCGCGACGGCGACGAGTGGGTGCTCGCCGGCGGCAAGTCGTTCATCTCCGGCGTCGACGAGGTCGAGGCGGTGATGGTCGTCGCCCGGCACGTCGACGCCACCGGCCAGCGGCTGCTCCCCTCCTTGATGATCGTGCCGACGGACGCGCCCGGCTTCACCTACCAGCACATCCCGATGGAGGTGCAGTCGCCGGAGAAGCAGTTCACCTGCTTCTTCGACGACGTGCGCCTGCCGCTGGACGCGCTGGTCGGCTCCGAGGACGCGGGCTTGGCCCAGCTGTTCGCGGGGCTCAACCCGGAGCGGATCATGGCGGCGTCCTTCGCCACCGGCATGGCCCGCCGCGCACTCGACCAGGCGAGTGAGTACGCCCGCACCAGAACGGTCTGGGACACGCCGATCGGCGCGCACCAGGGCATCGCGCACCCGTTGGCGCAGTGCGCGATCCAGGTCGAGCTGGCGAGGCTGATGACCCAGAAGGCCGCGGCTCTCTACGACGCTGGGGAGGACCGGGCTGCTGGTGAGGCGGCCAACATGGCCAAGTACGCGGCGGGGGAGGCGGTGGCGGGGGCGGTGGACCAGGCCATCCAGGTCCACGGCGGCAACGGGCTGTCGGCCGAGTACGGACTCGGCGCCATGCTGGCCGCGTCCCGGTTGTCCCGCATCGCCCCGGTCAGCCGGGAGATGATCCTGAACTTCGTGGCGCAGCACACGCTGAGGTTGCCGCGCTCCTACTGAGTCAGGTCCAGTCCCAGCGCAAGCCGACGACGCCGGGCCCGAAGTCCAGCGCGACCGCGTACGCGTAGCCCCACGTGTCCACCGGGGTCTCGCGCACGTCGGTCGGTTCTTCACCGGTCAAACCGGTCGTGAATTGCTCGCACCGCGCGGGTCGGCACCGCGAGTCGTACCGGACCTCCAGGACGTACTCGCGAACGGGGTGGCGGAAGCGCCGCGAGTGGGTGTTGTCGAACGTGGGGTGGTGCGGCGCGACGTGGATCAGCTCGTACTCGACGGCCGTCCGCTCGCCCCGGCGCAGCGGGCGGTCGAGCAGCAGTTCCGCGACCATCAGACCGTTGCGCGGGTCGGCGGAAACCCGCCCCAGTCTGCACGAGCGCAGGGTGCCGATGACCGGCAGCGGGTCGCCGGGCAGCCGGGTGTCGTAGCCGAGCAGCACCCGGTCGACGCCCGAGCGCTCGGCCCGCAGCACCTGCCGCGACCGCACCCGGCGGGTGCTGCCGTCCATCGCGAGCTCCACCTGGTCGCGCAGGCTGAGCCGGGTGAGGTCCTGGTCGGTGCTGGTGTCGATGTCGGCCAGCAGTTCCGCGATGGTCGCGTAGTCGCTCTCGCCGACCCAGCCCTCCGGGCCGGACACGCGGGAACGGGGTCGGGCCTTGCCGCGTGGCCGCGGCGGTCCGAGCAGCGAGCTGAGCCCGCCCGCGCCGACGTCCAGGATCTCCTCCAGGTGGCTGACGGCGGTGAGCGAGTCCGGTCGTTCGGGCCGCCTGCGGCCGGACTGCCAGTAGCTCAGCGCGGCGATGCTGACCGCCACGCCTCGCGTCCGCAGCTTGTGCTGGATGCGTTCCAGGCTGAGCCCTTTGGCGCGGATCGCCGCACGCAATGCGTCCGCGAAGGGGTCGGCCCCCGCATCGATCCGTCGGGGATCGCGCGTCCGCGATTCCGGTCCGACGACTGGCGTAGGCATCTTCGCTCCGTTCTCCCAAGGACAAGGCGAGCGACGTTATCGTGCGAAATCGCCGGGGCGGTACAGCCGATCGGGTTTCCCGCCCTGAATTTGACCGAATCGGACCCGCAAATCCGGTCGGCTGTGGAATCCTTGAATTCTCATTAACAGCGTGGCGCGCCGGGGGTGTGAAGATCCCGGCTACCGCGATCGCCGCACCGCGCTCGGTCATTCGGTCCTGTCCCGGTACGCGCCCCGGCCCATGGCCTCGCGCACCTGGGGTGATGCACGGCACACTCCTCCCGGCGCGGGCTTCGACACCGGTCGCAATCCCCGGCGCCCGCGACCGTTCACGACCGAGAGCGGAACCCCTATGCCGAAGCTCACGTTGACCACCGGGGCAATACTCGGGTCACCGGTGTCGTCGCTGGTGGCGGACCCGGGGTCGGCCGGCGGGGGTGTCATCCGCCCGGTCCGCACCGCGGATCGCCGGTCCAACGGTTACATAGTCACCCCGGAGAACTTCTCCGTGTTGGCGTCGAACACGCCCACCTCTCGTTTCGATCGAGCCGTCGGCCGTATTTTCTCCACAGCGTTGAATCGCTTCTCAATCACGTTGTCCGGCGCGCCGCACGTGCATCTCCGCCGTAGTGCGGTTCCGGCCGGGTTGACATCGCGCCGACCTCCGTGGTGGTTCCCCGAACCGACTCCGGCACGGACACCCACCGCCCGCGCCGAGTTCGGCACACTGGCAGCCCCGCGCGTGATCCGCGCCGGGGACCCCCTTACCCCGCAGAGGAAAGCGCTATGCGAAAGCTCTTACCGGGCGTCGCCGTGGCCGCCTTGACCGTCACCCTGCTCGCCGCGCCCGCCCACGCCGAGGGCGCCGTCCTGCACGCCGGCTCGCCCACGGCGGTGCCCGGCAGCTACATCGTCAAGCTCAAGGACCTCGCCGCGGCCGACGCCGTGACGCGCCAGCTGGCCGGGCGGGTGACCCGCGAGTACCCCGCGTTCGGCGGCTTCGCCGCCTCGCTCACCCCGGCGCGGGCCCGCCGGCTCGCCGCCGACCCGGCGGTGGCGTACGTCGAGCAGGACCAGGTCGTGCGCGCGCACACCACCCAGACCAACGCGCCGTGGGGCCTGGACCGGATCGACCAGACCGCCCTGCCGCTGGACACGACCTACGGCTACACCTCCACCGGCGCGGGCGTCACCGCGTACGTGATCGACACCGGCATCCGGGTCACGCACGCGGAGTTCGGCGGCCGGGCCGCGCACGGCCACGACGTCGTGGACAACGACTCCGTCGCCCAGGACGACAACGGCCACGGCACGCACGTCGCGGGCGTCATCGCCGGCCGCACGTACGGCGCGGCCAAGGGCGCGCGGGTGGTGGGCGTGCGCGTGCTCAACGGCCAGGGCAGCGGCACGGTCGCCGGCGTCATCGCGGGCGTGGACTGGGTGCGGCTGAACGCGAGCCGCCCCGCCGTGGCGAACTTCAGCCTGGGCGGCGGCGCGTCCACCGCGCTCGACGACGCGGTGCGGCGGCTGATCGCCTCCGGCGTCACCGCGTCCGTCACCGCGGGCGGCAGCAACACCGGAGTCGGCTCCACCTCGCCCGCCAGGGTCGCCGAGGCGATCACGTCGGGCGCCCACACGCAGACCGACGCCAGGGCGCCGTTCTCCAACTACGGACCGGGCGTGGACCTGTACGCGGCCGGCGTCGGCATCACGTCGGCGTGGCACACCGGCGACACCGCCACCAACACGCTCAGCGGCACGTCGATGGCGACCGGGTTCGTCACCGGTGTCGCCGCCCGGTACCTCCAGGTCGACCCGGGCGCCCTCCCCGCCCTGGTGCAGACCGAGCTGACCCGCCCCGGGCCGGTGCCGTGGGGCGGCCGGCTCCTGCACTTCCCGCCCACGCGCTAGCAGCCCAACCTCCTCACCCTGCGAAGGAACAGCCATGCGCACACTGCTGTCCGGCCTGGGCGTCGCCGCCCTCGCCGCCGTCACCCTCACCGCGCCGGCGCACGCCGAAGGCGCCGTGCTGCACGCCGGCTCGGCCACCGCCGTGCCCGGCAGCTACATCGTCAAGCTCGAGGACGTCGCCGCCGCGGGCGCGGTCGCCGCCCGGCTCGACGGCCGGGTCACCCGGGAGTTCCCGTCGCTGCACGGCTTCGCCGCGACGATGACCGCGACGCAGGCCCGACGCCTCGCCGCCGACCCGGCGGTGGCCTACGTCGAGCAGGACCAGGTCGTGCGGGCGCACACCACCCAGACCAACGCGCCCTTCGGCCTCGACCGGATCGACCAGCGCGCGCTGCCGGTCGACGGCACGTACAGCTACACGTCGACGGGCCTGCGCACCCGCGCGTACGTGATCGACACGGGCATCCGGGCCACCCACACCGAGATCGCGGGCCGCACGTGCCCCGGCTACGACGCGGTCGACAACGACACCGTGCCGCAGGACGACAACGGTCACGGCACGGCCGTCGCGTCCCTCATCGCGGGCCGCGTGAACGGCGTCGCCAAGCAAGCGGTGGTGTGCGGCGTCCGGGTGCTCAACGGCTCGGGCGGCGGCACGACCGCGGGCGTGATCGCGGGCATCGACTGGGTGGCGCGCAACCACGTCAAGCCCGCCACGGCCAACCTCAGCCTGGGCGGCGGCGCGTCCACCGCGATGGACGACGCGGTGCGCCGGCTCATCGCCGCGGGCGTCACGGCGTCCGTCACGGCGGGCGGCAGCGCCTCCGACGCGGCCAACTACTCGCCCGCCCGCGTCCGGGAGGCGCTCACCTCCGGCGCGGCCACCAGGACCGACACCCGGGCCACGTTCTCCAACTACGGCTCGGTGGTCGACGTCTACGCGTACGGCATGAACATCACCGTCGCGTGGAACACCGGCGACACCGCCACGAACACGCTCAGCGGCACGTCGTTGGCCACGGCGTACGTCACCGGCGTGACGCTGCGGTTCCTCCAGCTCAACCCCGCCGCCACCCCCGCGCAGGTGCACTCGGCGGTCGTCTCCGAGGCGACGCCGCTGTCGTGGGGCCGACTGCTGTACTGGTCGCCGACCCGGTGACCTACTGCTCGGCCAGGTGAGCCGGCGGCGCCGACGACGGGGCGAGCTCGTGGCGCATCACGAGCTCGCCGCCGTCCACCTCGCCGGTGTCGGTGAAGCCGAACGCCGCGTACAGGCCGCGGGCCACCGCGTTGCCGGGCACCACGCTCAGCACCAGCTCGGTGCGGCCCTCCGAGCGCGCCACCTCGGCGATCGCGGCCAGGCCCTTCCGGCCGAGGCCGCGGCCCTGCGCGCGCCGGTCGACCATGAACCGGACGATGTGCAGCGCCTCGGGCCGGTCGCGTTCGAGCAGGGTGAAGCCGACCAGCTCCTCTCCGCTGACCAGCGCAAGAGGTTGCAACTTCGGGCGGTGGATCCAGGCGTCCGCGATCGACTTGAGGTTCGTCGCGACGAACGCCCGCTGCTCCTCATGGACCTCCAGGCCGATGACGGCCCGGTAGTTGTCCTCGGTGACCGGTTCCAAACGCATGTCCGGACGGTAGCGCCGCGGTCACGCGACCGCGCCCGGATTATGGGAACACGCAGGTCAGGCGGTTTATTGACGCTGAGCGCTCAACTGGCAAATGTTCACACTTCCGAGTTAACACCCTGGTTGCCTACGGTGATGACTGTCAGCGAGGGCAAGGTGGCCCAACGTCACCCCCGAGCCCTGCACAGCTCCTCGGGGTGGGTTGGGGTCACCGTCGAAGAACGGAATCCCGCATGCGACAGTCACGACAGGTCCGGTTCCTGGCCGGGGTCGGGGCGACGGCGCTCGTCGTCACCGCGTCCTCCCTGTTGGCCGCCCCGGCGCAGGCCGCCGAGGGCGAGATCCGCGCCGCCGACGCCGCGAACAAGGTCCAGAACCACTTCATCGTCAAGCTCAAGGACGGCTCGGCCGCGTCCGCCCAGAGCCTGGCGGACCAGTACGGCGGCCACGTCGACACCGTCTACCGCAGCGCGCTGAACGGCTTCGCCGTGTCGCTGCCCGAGCAGGCCGCCAAGCGGCTCGCGGCCAACCCGGCCGTCGAGTACGTCGAGCAGGACCAGGTCTTCACGATCCAGGCGACGCAGACCAACCCGCCGTCGTGGGGCATCAACCGCGTCGACCAGCGCAACCTGCCGCTGGACACGTCCTACAGCTACACCTCGACCGGCAGCGGCGTGAACGCCTACGTCATCGACACCGGCGTCCGGATCACCCACACCACGTTCGGCGGTCGTGCGCGCAACGGGTACGACGCGGTCGACAACGACAGCGTCGCGCAGGACGGCAACGGCCACGGCACGCACGTCGCGGGCACCATCGCGGGCAGCCAGTACGGCGTCGCCAAGGGCGCGACGATCTACGGCGTGCGCGTGCTGAACAACGCCGGCAGCGGCACCCTCGCCGACGTGATCGAGGGCATCGACTGGGTGACCGCGAACCACGTCAAGCCGGCCGTGGCGAACATGAGCCTCGGCGGCGGCGTGTCCACCACGATCGACGCGGCCGTGCGCCGCTCGGTCGCCGCCGGCGTCACCTACGCCGTCGCGGCGGGCAACAGCAACGCCAACGCGTCCAACTACTCCCCGGCCCGCGTGGCCGAGGCCATCACGGTGGGCGCGACCACCAACACCGACGCCCGCGCCAGCTACTCGAACTACGGTTCGATCCTGGACATCTTCGCGCCGGGCTCGTCGATCACCTCGGCGTGGCACACCAGCGACACGGCCACCAACACCATCAGCGGCACCTCGATGGCGACCCCGCACGTCGCCGGCGCGGCGGCCCGCTACCTGCAGGGCGCCCGCACGGCGACCCCGGCCCAGGTGTCGAGCTACCTGGTCGGCCAGTCGACCGCGAGCAAGGTGACCAACCCGGGCAGCGGTTCGCCGAACCGCCTGCTCTACCTGGCGCCCAGCGCCTGATCCGCATTACGTCCGAACCGGGGCCGTCCCTGCGGGGGCGGCCCCGGTCGCGTGTCCTGACCTGCGCGTTCAAGGTTTGCTCACCGTTCGTTCAGCGCCCTCTGCGCATACTGGTGCCGCGGCGGCCCACGGCGTCCATAGGTGGTGGCGCAGGGGGGAGGGCCGCCGCGTTCACACGTAGATCGACAGCGCCAGCGACACCACCCAGCAGGCGCCGATCACCTGGAGCACGTGGTCGCGCAGGGCGATGCGCTCGGGCTCTCCCGCGCCACCGTCGTCCACGTCGACCGCGTACCGCAGCACGGCCACCACGAACGGCACGATCGACAGCATCGCCCAGCCGGAGTCGTAGTCGGCGCGCTCGCGCATCTCGAACGCCCACAGCGAGTAGGCCAGGATCATGATCGCGGCGGCGGTGGCCCAGACGAACCGGAGGTAGCTGGCCGAGTAGCGGCGCAGCGACGCGCGGATCTCCGCGCCCGTCCGCTCGTAGAGCACGATCTCGGCGTACCGCTTGCCCGCCACCATGAACAGCGAGCCGAACGCCGTCACCAGCAGGAACCACTGCGACAGCGGGATGCCGGCCGCGATGCCGCCCGCGATGGCGCGCAGCAGGAACCCCGACGCGACGATGCACAGGTCGATCACCGGCTGGTGCTTCCACCCGAGGCAGTAGCCCAGTTGCGCGGCGCAGTAGACGCCGATCACCACGGCCAGCGGCGGGCCGGAGACCAGGGAGACGGCGACGGCCGCGACGAACAGCGCCGCCGCCGCCACGTACGCCGTGCGCGTCGAGACCACGCCGGCCGCGATCGGGCGGCGCCGCTTGGTCGGGTGCGCGCGGTCGGCGTCCACGTCGATCGCGTCGTTGACCAGGTACACCGCGGAGGCGGCCAGGCAGAACGCGACCAGGGCCAGCCCGGTGTCCAGCAGCACCGCCGGCTCGCCCAGGCGGTTCGCCGCGAACGGCGCGGCCAGCACGAGGAAGTTCTTCACCCACTGGTGCGGCCGGACCGCGCGGACCAGGCCGGTGATCGCGCCGGTGCCTCGCGCGGTGGTGCTGCCCGGTTCACCGGTCTCGTTCAGCTCGCCGGTGTCGCTCTTCTGGCCGGTGTCGCTCATCTCGCCGCTCCGTCCAGCTTGCGGCCGACCAACCGCCCGAGCACCGCGCCCAACGCCGCGCCCGCCGCGACGTCGGTGGGGTAGTGCACGCCGAGCACCAGCCGGGACAACAGCATGGGCGGCACCAGCACCGGTTCCAGCCGGCGACCGGTGAGCCGCGAGAACAGCACCGCGGCGGCGGCGGTCGACACGGCGTGCGCGGACGGGAAGCTGAGCCGGCTGGGCGTGCCGGCCAGCACGGCGACGGACTCGTCGGCCGGCCGCTGCCGCCGGACCACGCGCTTGACCGCGATGGCGACCGCGTGCGACCCGGCGACCCCGGCGGTCGCGACCAACCAGTCCCGCCGCCGCCCCCGGTCCACGGCCGCGCCCGCGAGCCCCAGCGCCAACCACCCCGCGCCGTGCTCGCCGAACCACGACAACCCGCGCGCCGACGCCACCACCAGCCGGTGGCCGAACGCACCCTGCACCTGGTTCAGGACGGTGATCTCGGCAGACCTGGCGGCCCTCCGGCGATCGGTGGCGGGGCGAGCGGTGGTGTGCGCGGTGGTGTGGGCGGTCATCCCGGCACCTGCCCGGGGCGGAGGGTGGTGCCGCAGTGGCCCCGGGGCGCGGCGAGCCGCACGCCCTCGGCCCGGGCCAGGTCGGTCCGGAGGTAGTCGCGCAGCCGCGCCAACCGCGCCGCGTCGGGGACGGCGTCGCGGCGCACCCAGTCGCGCGCGGCCGGCCCGGTCGAGAGCAGGTGGTAGTCCGCCGCCATCCTCGGGTCGTCCGCGATGCCGGTGAGCCGCGACCACTCGCCGTGCGAGTGGATGAACGTCGGCTTCACCCGGTCGAACACGTAGTCCCGGACGCCGGCCATGTCCCGCGCGCCCCACAGGTCCGCGAGCCTCGGCTCGGCCAGCCCGACCAGGTCGACCACCGCCAGCCTCGACGTCAACGCGGTGCCGCCGATGTCCGGCAGCACCACGGTGGGGCGCGCGGCGCCGAGCACGTCCGCCAGCCCGTTGAACCCGCGCCCGAACGTCTCGGCCACCAGGCACATCGGCACCGTCGGGTCGGCGCGGAACTCCCGCGCCGAGGCGGTGAACCGGGCCGCCGTCGGCAGCACCGCGACGGCCAGGACCACCGACAACACCGCACGCCGCCGGGCCGTCCCACGCCCCAGCACCCGCGCCACGGCGAACACCGCGACCAACGCGCCCAGCACCCAGACGGGCGTGGCGAACCGCAGCTGCCCCATCCAGTCGGGCTCCAGCACCGCGAACGCGAGCAACGACAAGCCGAACGGCACCAGCAGCGCGACGAGCGCCGACCCCAGCCGGGAGCCCCGTGCCAGCGCCAGCCCCACGCACAGCGCCACCACCAGCACGGCCAGGGCGCCGGCGTACTGCACCACCTCGCCGACCCGGGTGAACCCCGCGAGGGTGGGCGGGGCCTGGCTCTTCGCCGCCGCCGGCAGCGCCAGCCACCGGCCGAACTCCACCCGCCGCCACGCCACGTAAGCGCCGAACGGCACCAGGAACACCGCCGCGGACAACGCCACCGACCGCACCGCCGCCGCCGACCCGGCCCGGCGCGCCGTCAGCAGCACCAGCAGCGGGTACGCCCCGGCGTAGATCAGCCCGTCCGGCCGGGTCAACGCCGCCAGCGCGACCAGCGCGCCGGCCACCGCCGCCACCCGCCCGGACAGCAGCCGGTCGTCCAGCACCGCCGTGCACAGCACCACCGCGAGCCAGCACGTCGCCAGCGCGTACAGCGGGTTCTCCAACCCGGAGAACACCCAGACCACGAACGACGGCACGGCCGCCAGCACCGCGCCGAACGCCACCGTCACCAGCCCCGGCCGGCGGAACACCCGGCGCGCGGCCGCGTGGCACGCCAGCAGCACGCCCGCGCAGCACAGCACCGCGAGGACCTTGGGGAACAGCACGTAGTCCGGCACGCCGAAGATCGCGCCCCGGTCGAACAACCCGACCAACCGGCCCAGCGCGAGCAGCGCCAACCACGCCGGGTTCGAGTACGCCTCGGTCGGCTCCGCGCCCGGCTGCAGCACCGAGCCCGCGCCGTCGGTGATCGTGCGCGCGTACGCGAACGTGATCGCCGCGTCGTCGACCAGCCAGTGGCCGTACAGCGCGCCGTGCGAGGCGATCAACGCCGTGCCGCCCGCCACCGGCAGGACCCACCGGGCGCGGCGCGCGGGTCGTGCGGCGGGCGCGTGCCCGGTGACGCGCTCGGGCGCGGTCGTCGCGGTCACGTCGGCAACCGCCGGAACACGGCGCGGGGCAGGTGCCGCAGCGCCGACATCACCAGCCGCAGCGGCGCGGGCGCCCACACCAGCTCGCGCCGGTCGCGGACCGCGTTCACGACCACCTGAGCCACCTGGTCCGCGGTGCTCGACAACGGCGGCGGGCGCAGGCCGTCGGTCATCCGGGTGTGCACGAACCCCGGCCGCACCACGGTGACGGTGACGCCGTGCGGGCGCAGCGCCTCGCCCAGCCCCTGGTAGAACGCGTCCATCCCGGCCTTGGTCGAGCCGTAGGCGAAGTTCGACCGCCGCACCCGCTCGCCCGCCACGGAGGACAGCGCGACGATCACGCCGTGCCCCTGCGCGCGCAGCCGCTCGGCGAGCCCGACGCCGACCGACACCGCGCCGGTGTAGTTGACCTCCGCCAGCTCGACCGCCGCCTCGTGGTCCTGCCAGGCGCGCTCGGCGTCGCCCAGCACCCCGAACGCCACCAGCGCCACGTCGATCCCGCCGTCGGCGAAGGCCTTGTCCAGCACGGCGGGGTGACCGCCGACGTCACGCGCGTCGAAGTCCACCGCCGTCACCGGCACGCCCGCCGCCGCCAGCTCCGCCGCCGCCGCGTCACGCCGGGGTGAGGGCCGGGCGGCGAGGACCACGCGCGGCTTGCGGGTGGCGGTGTAGCGCCGGACCACCGCCAGCGCGATCTCGGACGTGCCGCCCAGCACGAGCAGGCTCTGGGGTGTGCCCACCGCGTCGATCACAGGTTCAACCTCCTGGACATGTCGGACGCGAAGACGCCGTCCGGGTCGACCGAGGCGCGCACCGCGCGCCACTCTTCGAATCGGGGGTAGCCGCGGCGGACGGCCTCGGCCGTGGTCCGCGACTCCTTGGCCAGGTAGTGCCGCCCGCCCGCGTCGAGCACCAGGCCGTCCAGCTCGTCGCACAGCTCGGCGAGGCCGGGCCGGATCGGCAGGTCCACGCACAACGTCCAGCCCGGCACGGGGAACGACAGCGGCGCGCGGTTGCCCGGCCCGAACCGCTTGAGCACGTTCAACGCCGACACGTGGCCGGACGAGGCGATGCGCTCCACCACCCGCCGGATCACGTCGACCGCGGCGAACGGCACCACGAACTGGTACTGCAGGAACCCGCGCGGGCCGTAGCCCCGGTTCCACTCGCCGATCACGTCGAGCGGGTGCAGGAACTCGGTGATGTTCTGCACCTGCCCGGACCGCGTGGGCGACTTGCGGTACCAGAGCTCGCTGAACGCCCGGCCGGTCGCCCGGTTGAGCAGCCCGGAGGGCAGCACGTCCGGCACGGTGAACAGCCGGGGCGCGTCGAACGCCAGCGGGTCGCGGCGCAGCTTCGCGGGCAGGTCGTCCAGCCGCGCGTGGTTCGCCCTGGTCAGCACGCCCCGGCCCAGCCGCGGCCCGGTGGCGGTGGCGTCGAACCACGACACCGACTCGGCGTAGCGGTCGTCGTCGGCGGACTGGCGGGCCAGCAGGTCGTCCAGGTTGTCCACCTGCTCGGTGTCCACCACGAAGTAGGAGGTCTCCACCGGGACGACGCTCAGCGTCGCGCGCAGCACCACGCCGGTCAGGCCCATGCCGCCGACGGTCGCCCAGAACAACGCCGAGCCCTCCCCGTCGGGGGTGAGCGTGCGGACCGAGCCGTCCGCGGTGAGCAGGTCGAGCGACCGCACGTGGTCGCCGAAGCTGCCCACGACGTGGTGGCCCTTGCCGTGCACGTCGGCGGCGATCGCGCCGCCCACGGTGACCTGGCGCGTGCCGGGCAGCACCGGCGGCCACAGCCCGAACGGCAGCAGCGCCCGCATCAGGGCGTCCAGCGAAACGCCCGCCTCCACGTCGACCAGGCCGTCGTCGACCGCGACGCCGCGAATGCGGTCGAATCGGGTCATGTCCAGCACGACGCCGCCCGCGTTCTGCGCCGGATCGCCGTAGCTGCGGCCGAGGCCGCGGGCGATCACCCCCCGTTCGCGGGATTCTTTCACGATATTCGCGACGGCCTCGAAATCACGAGGGGAAACGACCCGCGCGACCGTCGGCGCGGTGCGACCCCAACCGGAGAGCCTGACTAGCATCGGCGCAGACTAACGGACACTGGTATTCCATCCGAGAGGTGTCGAAACGGTGGTGCGAAACGGCGGCGCGACCCGTCAGGCGATGATGTTCGTGCTGGTGGGAGCGCTCTGCGCGGGGCTCGACTACGGGACCTACAGCACACTTCTCGCATTCGGGGCGTGGGTGCACGCCGCCAAGGCGGTCAGTTTCACGATCGGCACCACGGCGGCGTTCTTCCTCAATCGACGGTTGACGTTCGGTGTCCCTGCCGGGGGTGTGCGGCAGGTGGCGGGGTTCGCCCTGCTGTACCTCAGCACATTCATCGCCAACGTATTGGTCAACGCGCTCGTATTGCACCTGTTGCCACCCTTTCGGGTGGAATATGCGGTGGCGTGGCTGATCGCGCAGGGCGTGGCCACGGCCGTCAACTTCGCCGGCCTGCGCGCGGTGGTCTTCCGCGTCGGGAAACCTGGTGGCGTCGGGCACCGGGTCGTTGGCTAGCCTTGACGACCAGCCGTCAGCCGAGCTGACCCCCAGAAGCAGCGAACACCGAGGAGAGCAGTTCCCGTGATGCGCACGCACGAGGCCGGGAAGCTCCGCGCCGAGCACGCCGGGCAGTCCGTCACCCTGACCGGGTGGGTGGCACGCAGGCGCGATCACGGTGGCGTGATCTTCATCGACCTCCGGGACGCCTCCGGCGTGGCCCAGGTCGTCTTCCGCGAGGGCGAGATGGCCGAGCGCGCGCACAAGCTGCGCTCGGAGTACGTGGTCAAGGTCGTCGGCGACGTGACCCGCCGCCCCGAGGGCAGCGAGAACCCCGAGCTGGCCACCGGCGACATCGAGGTCTACGCCAGCGAGCTGGTGGTGCTCAACGAGGCCGCCCCGCTGCCGTTCCAGCTCGACGAGCACCTGGAGGTCGGCGAGGAGGCCCGCCTCCGGCACCGCTACCTCGACCTGCGCCGCACCGGGCCGGCCAAGGCCATGCGGCTGCGCAGCGAGGCCAACCGGATCGCCCGCGAGGTGCTGCACGCCGAGGACTTCGTCGAGGTCGAGACGCCGACCCTGACCCGCTCCACCCCCGAGGGCGCGCGCGACTTCCTGGTGCCCGCCCGCCTGCGCCCCGGCTCCTGGTACGCGCTGCCGCAGTCGCCGCAGCTGTTCAAGCAGCTGCTCATGGTCGGCGGCCTGGAGCGGTACTACCAGATCGCCCGCTGCTACCGCGACGAGGACTTCCGCGCCGACCGGCAGCCCGAGTTCACCCAGCTCGACATCGAGATGAGCTTCGTCGAGCAGGACGACGTGATCGCGCTCGGCGAGAAGATCGTCTCCGCGCTGTGGAAGGACCTGGCCGACCACGAGATCGCCCGGCCGTTCCGCCGCATCTCCTACGCCGAGGCCATGGCCAAGTACGGCACGGACAAGCCGGACCTGCGCTTCGACCTCGAGCTCACCGAGCTGACCGAGTACTTCAAGGACACCCCGTTCCGGGTGTTCCAGGCGCCGTACGTGGGCGCGGTCGTCATGCCCGGCGGCGCGTCGCAGCCCCGCCGCACGCTCGACGCCTGGCAGGAGTGGGCCAAGCAGCGCGGCGCTCGCGGCCTGGCGTACGTGCTGGTCCAGGAGGACGGCACGCTCGGCGGCCCGGTCGCCAAGAACCTCTCCGACGCCGAGCGCGACGGCCTGGCCAAGGCCGTCGGCGCGAACCCGGGCGACTGCGTCTTCTTCGGCGCGGGCGACCCGGACGGCGCGCGCGCCCTGCTCGGCGCGGCCCGCGTGGAGATCGCGCACCGGGTCGGCCTGATCGACGAGAACGCCTGGTCGTTCGTGTGGGTCGTGGACTTCCCGATGTTCGAGGCGGTCGACAAGATCGGCGACGACGTGGCGGTGGGCAGCGGCAAGTGGACCGCGCTGCACCACGCGTTCACCTCGCCGACGCCGGAGTGGATCGACCGTTTCGAGGAGGACCCGGGCAACGCCCTGGCCTACGCCTACGACATCGTCTGCAACGGCAACGAGATCGGCGGCGGGTCGATCCGTATCCACCGCGCGGACGTGCAGCAGCGGGCGTTCCAGGTCATGGGCATCACGCCCGAGGAGGCGCAGGAGAAGTTCGGCTTCCTGCTCGACGCCTTCTCCTACGGCGCGCCGCCGCACGGCGGCATCGCGTTCGGCTGGGACCGGATCGCCATGCTGCTCGGCGGGTACGACTCGATCCGCGAGGTCATCGCGTTCCCGAAGAGCGGCGGCGGCTACGACCCGCTGACCGCCGCGCCGGCGCCGATCACCGCGCAGCAGCGCAAGGAGGCGGGCGTCGACTTCAAGCCCGCGCCCGCGGAGAAGCAATAGCACCGTGCTGCACCTGCGCGCCATCTGCCCGGTCGAGCGCACCGACGCGGTGCTGGCCGCGCTGCGACAGGACCCCGGCGTGACGCACGTCGTGGTCCTGCGCGGCGCGGCCGTCGACCCGGCGGGTGACGTGGTGGAGGCCGACGTCGCGCGGGAGGCCACCGACGGGGTCGTGTCCGCCCTGTGCGACCTCGGCGTCGACCGCGACGGCGGCGTCACGCTGGAGCTGATCGACACCGCGCTGTCCGACGCGGCCGACCGCGCCGAGGAGGCCGCGCCCGGTGACGCGGCCGACGCCGTGGTGTGGGAGGAGCTGCTGTCCCGCACCGGCGAGGAGTCGCGGCTCAACGCCACGTTCCTGTCGTTCCTGACCATCGCGTGCCTGCTCGCGGCGGTCGGCGTGGTGACCGACTCGCCGATCACCATCGTCGGCGCGATGGTCGTCGGGCCGGAGTTCGGCCCGCTGGCCGCGATCGCGGTCGGGCTGGTGCTGCGGCGCTGGGACCTGGTGCGGCGCGCCGCGCTGGCGCTGGCGGCCGGGTTCCCGGTAGCCATGGCGATCACCGCGGGCGGCGCGTTCGCGGGCTCGTTCACCGACCTGTTCGACCGGGACATGGTGCTGTCCGCGCACCAGGTCGACTTCGTGTTCCAGGTGGGGCCGTTCTCGTTGATCGTGGCGCTGCTCGCGGGCGCGGCCGGGATGCTGTCGATGACGTCGGCGAAGTCCGCGGCGCTCGTCGGGGTGTTCATTTCGGTCACCACGGTGCCCGCCGCCGGCTACGCCGCGCTGGCCGCCGTTCTCGGTGAGTGGGACATATGTCTCCAGTCGATTGCACAACTCGCGGTGAACCTGGTCGGCATCGTGGCGGCGGCGGCGCTGGTCCTGGCGTTGCGCAACCGCCGGGCGCGGGTCCGGGACCTGGGACGACCGCTCGCCGACGGTTGACCCGGCGCTGATTTCCACAAAAGGTGGAACGGCCGGACCGTGAGCACTACCGTCACGGTGCCCGGACGGGTTCTGTCAGATCGGTCGCCACCGGGAGTAGGGTCGGAGGAGATGAGCGTGGAGATCACCGCCGGCCCGCACGACATCGACGACGCTGCCCCCTCCGAGCTCGACGACGCGGTGGCAGCGGCCCAGTCGGTGCTGAGCAAGAGGTTCGGCGCACCGGTTCGGCTGGCCGACCCCGAGGACCTCGGGGGTGCCGGCCGGTCCGTGGTCGCGCGCGTCCGGGTGGCCCACACCCCGTTCTCGCTGCCCCGCACGCTGGTGGTCAAGCGCTACCCCTCACCGGTGGCCGACCGCGACCCGTTCGCGCACGAGGTGGTGAGCCACAAGCTGCTCACCGCGCTGCCGTCCGAGGAGCGCCTCACCCCCGAGCTGGTCGCGCAGGACAACGCCAAGCGGCTCGTCGTGCTCGAAGACCTGGGCAAGGCGCCGCGGCTGGCGGAGAAGCTGCTCGGCTCCGACGCGCGTGCCGCGGAACGCGGCCTGCTGTCGTGGGCGCACGCCATGGGCCGGCTGCACGCGACGACCGCCGGGCGTGACGCGGACTTCGACGCGCTGATGCGCCGCCAGGGCGCGCAGTGCTGCGCCGACCCGATCGTGGTGGACGTGCACACGGCGTTGGCCGGGCTGCCCGAGCTGCTGTTCGACTCGTTGGAGGTCGACACGCCCGACTCCGTGCGCGCGTTCGCCGAGCAGGCCGTGCGGGGGTTCGTCACGTCCCGCCGGCGGGCGTTCAGCCCGTCCACGTCGTGCCCGGACAACCACCTCGTGACCAGCAAGGGCGTCCGGTTCCTCGACTTCGAGGGCGGGTGCGTGCGCGACATCGTGTTCGACGCGGCGTGCCTGCGGGTGCCGTTCCCGTCGTGCTGGTGCGCCTACGGGCTGCCCGCGGGCATGTCGGAGGCGATGGTCGCGGCGTGGCGGGCCGAGGTGTCCTCGGTGTGGCCGGACCTGGACGACGACGCGGTGTTCCTGCCGCGGCTGCTGGAGGCGCAGCTGCTGTGGGTGTGGCTCGGCACGTGGCGCGGGCTGCCGGGGCTGGACTCGTCGCTGCCGTCGGGTCACCGGCCGTTGGACTCGCCGCCGCGCGTGGTCGTGCTGACGTCCCGGTGGGTGCGGTTGCGGCAGGACGCGCTGGCGGCGGGCGCGAAGCACATCGCCGCGCACGCCGACGAGGTCATCTCGGCGCTGGTGTCGCGGTACGGCGCGCGGGCCGCGGAACTGCCGCTGTACCCGGCATTCCGATAGCGTTGGGCTGTTCGTCCCCGTCGCGTCACGTGGCTGCGCGATCGTTCCGGTGTGGCCAAGACGGTGCGCACGTTGGTGGTCCTCGGTGACTCGACGACGGTGGGCGTGGGCGACCCCGTGCCCGGTGGGTGGCGCGGCGTCGGCCCGCTGCTCGCGGCGGCGCTGCCGCACGCGCGGTACCTGAACGCCTCGTTCACGGGTGCGCGGGTGGCCTCGGTGCGGCACGAGCAGCTGCCGGAGGTCCTGCCCGCGCGGCCCGACGCGGCCGTGCTGCTGGTGGGCATGAACGACACGCTGCGGTCCGACTTCGACGCCCGGCAGCTCCACCTCGACTTGGACGCGATCGTGGGCGCGCTGGTCTCGGTCGGGTCCGCCGTGGTCACGGTGCGGTTCCACGACCACACCCGGGTGTTCCGGTTGCCGGGCGTGTTGCGGCGGGCGTTGCGGGCGCGGATCGCCGAGCTGAACGGGATCATCGACGCGGTGGTGCGGCGGTACGGGATCGAGTGCGTCGACCTGGACCGGATGGAAGGCGCGTACTCGGTGCAGACGTGGGCGGTCGACCGGCTGCACCCGTCGGAGTCGGGGCACCGGCGGCTCGCGGCGGCGTTCGCGGCGCGGTTGGCGCGGGCCGGCTGCGAGGTGCCGGGCCGGGTGTCCCTGGTCTGCACGGGCGGGCTCAAGGTGACGCCGCTGCACCACGCGGGCTGGCTGGTGGTGAAGGGGATCCCGTGGCTCTGGCGGCGTGGCCGCGACCTGGTCCCCTACGCGGCCACCATCGTGTACCGCTCCTGGGCGGGCCTGCCGGAGCCGCCGCGCTACGTCGTCGACCCGTCCGGTGCGGAGGCGGTGGCCGTGACGACCACCGCCCCGCCCGGGTGGCGTCAGCCGAGCTTGTAGACGGTCGACCCGCCGATCGTCTCGGCCGCGTAGTTCGCCGCCACCCACTCGCTGATCTCGTTGTCGCCGCGCGGCCCGCCGCCCATGCCGCCGCCGGAGACGAAGTAGCCGATCCGGCCGTCCGCCACGTACTGCCGGAACTCCTCCAGCGTGGGCGCGGGGTCGCCGCCGCTCCAGCCGCCGATGCCGATCACGGCCTTGCCCGAGGACAGCGAGAGGTCGGCAGCGCTCTGCGCGCTCACCGTCGCCGCCGCCCACGTGCCGGTGGTGGCCTTGAGCAGCTCGATCACCTCGGCGGACGTCTCACCCAACGGGCCACCGCCCAGCTGGCTCGCGTAGGACGGGGGACCGGACATCGGGATGGAGCCGGAGTGCGGGGTGGCGGCCGTCGCCACGCCGAACGCCGCGGTGGAGAGCACCGAGGTGGCCAACGCGAGCGCGGCGACCCGGCGCACGCCCATCACGACCGCCGTGGCCACCAGCACGGTCAGCGCCGCCACGACCCAGCGCAGCGCGGGCAGCCACTCGCCGAACCGCTGGAGCAGCGCGAAGCCCCAGAACCCGGCGGCGGCGACCATCGCCGCCAGCGCGACGCGCACCGGC